>JALVDN010000071.1 GCA_027008965.1 Flavobacteriales bacterium
GTGATCAACAAACTTTTGGAGAAAGAAACCGACTACGACCGGATGGTGGCCTTTTCGGAAGAAATAAATAAAAAGAAACTTGAATAAAAACAAAAATAAAATGATTATGAAAAAAATTTTGATGATCATATTATTAGGAGTTTATTACCATGTTTCAGCACAAGAGTATAAAGTTTCAGCACAAGAGTATAAAGTTGAATACAATTCATTATTAGACAGATATGAAATTTATGACAATTATGGAATGAATGTGGGCTATATGGAATATAACAGCTTGTTAAACCGGTGGGAAGTGTATGATAATTATGGACAGCTGGTAAAAATAATTGAAGAAAATAAACTGTTAAACCGGAGTGAGACTTACGATTCTTACGGTAGACAACAAGGTTATTCGGAATTCAATAAACTTCTACAACAAGATGAAGTTTATGATGAATACGGTCGATTGAAATATGTCAAAAAATGGAATGATTTGTTGAAGCGATGGGAAGTTTACGATGCTTACGGAAGAATGCTTGGATATTGGGAATATAATGAATGGTTAAATCAATGGGAATATCATGACGGATATTAAAAATGAAAAAAATGCGAAGTGTAATTAGAAAAATTGCTTTAATAGTTTTTACCATTGTTGTGATTATCACGGCATGGTATGTTTACCGGGTTGTTAGTGAACCGGCGGTTTACGTAACATCTTACGGGGCCGCCGGACAGGTGTCCGGTTCATTGCATGTTTTAAAAACCGGTAATTCATTAGGCTTTATCGATTGCGGCAATTTTTATCCTGAAGGTGAAGGTGATTATGAAGAACGTTTGGAGCGAGCCAACAAAATGAGTGCTCAATTGCCTTTTAGAGCCAAAACGGTTGATTATGTGATTCTTACACATGCCCATTTGGATCATATCGGTCGATTGCCACTTTTGGTTAAAAAAGGTTTTAAGGGCACTATATATGTTACACCGGGCACTGCCAAGTTGATGCACCCTATGATTAAATCCGCAGTCAGATATTCACCTTTGAAAAGAAAATGGGTTTATAGTAAGTATAATTTCATGAAAAGTCAAAAGCATAATAAACCACTAATCGCTCATTGGAACAATTGTAAATACCGGAAAAAAATTAAAAGAAAAAAAACATTCAAAGGAACTTTGGAAGAAATGGAAGATGAACTTGATTTGTCAATTTCCCCCTGCCGGGTTTGTGCGAATATGGAACGGGATAAAATTATGGGTTTGGTTGAAGTGGTTTCGCCGGGTGAAATTTTTCATCCTTCAAATGATATCACGGCAACCTTTATACCGAACTATCACATTCCCGGTTCGGCATCGGTATTTTTGGGCGTGGAGCATAAAGGAAATGGCAAAACACTTTTGTTTTCCGGGGATGTTGGCAAGAGGAAAGACATTCTACACAAATCTATTTTTCCGTTGCCTAAAGCCGATTATGTTTGGTTGGAGAGTACATATGGCGATTTTAGGAGAGACACAACTTTACGACCATACCAATTAATTGATCACTTCAGAAATCATGTGCAATCGGAATTAAACAAAGGAAACTTGGTTTGGATTCCGGCTTTTGCATTAGACAGAACTCAAAAAGTATTGTATGCTTTATCGCTACTAAATGATAATTATGTGAATATTTACGTTCCATCTCCATTAGCCAATATTTTCAACATCATTTACAAAAAAGAATATAAAACAAAACAGAATGGATGGTTTAGAAAAATATACCAAAGAAACTTGTTTCCTCATTATTATCCTTATTTACCGGAGGAGGAGTTATCCGGCAAAGAAATTCTTATAACCACCACAGGTATGTTGGATAATGGCGTTTCCGAATCATTATTAGATGAGCTGTTACCTCGCAATGATGTCAGTATCTTTTTAGTAGGCTATCAAGATCCCGGAACGCCCGGCGGACAATTAAAAGCAGGAAAGAACATTGTTAAATGGAGTGGAAAAACATATATGGTAAATGCTTCGGTTTTCAGTTACAATTTCTTCTCAGCGCATGCCGATATGAACGATGCTTTGTTTTTGTTGAAAAGACAAGATAAAAAACGTACACATATATATTTAATTCACGGGGAACCTAGCGCATTGCAAGCAAGAAGACAAAAATTAAAGGAACATGGTTTTAAAAATGTGGATATTTCTGTGAATGCTAAAAAAATAATTATTTTTAAATAAAAAATTATGCCGTTAAATAAAAATGCACTTATACGAATAAAATTTTTAGATGAAATTTTAACCGGTGGACGGAAATATGGTTTTGATGAGCTATTGGATAGATTAAATGAGCATTTGTCAGAACGGGGAATAAGTGAAGGTGTTTCGGAACGAACGCTCAGAAACGATATTGCTTTTTTAAGAGAACATTTTGGTGCGCCATTGGAATATGACCGAAATTCAAAAAGCTATCACTACTCCGACCCGGAATTCAGTGCTTTTAATCAAGAATTGACCGTAGAGGCTTTGGAAGCCATTTTAAAAGCCACGGACATTTTGAGGCCTTTTAGAGGTCTTTCAACAACAGATATGTTGTATAATATATTGAATTCTGCATCCAAAGCATCGGAAATCGGATATAAGTTTATCGTTTTTCCTTATTTGGAAATAGATCATAATCCGCTCTATAAAGGGCTTCGTTGGATGAGTACACTTTACAACGCCATAGAAAACAATAAAAAGGTGTGGATAGACTATGATTCATTCACCGGCGAGTGGGATTTTGAATCAATTGTTCGACCCTATTATTTGAAAGAATACAACAACCGGTGGTTTTTGATTGGAAAAGTGGAAGATGTTGACGAGTCATTTTGGACCATTCCGTTGGACCGCATAAATATTGTAAAGATTTTGGATGATGTATATCTCCCTGAAGAGAAAAATGAATTTACTAAAAAATTCAATGAAATTATCGGCGTAACCTATATAGACGAGAATCCATTACAAGAAATAAAACTTTTTTTTAGAGACCCCGCAACAAAATATGTTTTGACTAAACCCTTGCATCCTTCACAAAAAATTTTAGAACAGAAGGAATCAAGTGTTTTATTGCGAATTCAAGTCAGGGAAAATTATGAATTGCTTCAAAGTATTTTGCAATATGTACCCAACGTAAAAGTGGTTGAGCCCATAGAATTACACTGGAAACTAATGGATATGCTGAAAGAAGGTTTGGAATTTATGAAAAAACCTGTTGAAAAATAAAATGAAAAATGTTGTTTCATAATTTGTTAATTTTTTTATTTTAACGAATAAAAAATTATGTAACTTATGCAGGATGTTATTATCAAATTACCCTATCAAAAATTTTATTTCAAACAGCCCTTGCGGTTGTATGAAAGTCGGCTGTTGCGGTCGGCCATTTTGAAGCGAATAGAACCTTACGATGTTTTATACCATAATCATATCAATGACGGCGTTCGTTTTGAATATCCTTTGATTCAATATAAGAGCATCAACGGCAAGGCGGCCATACTTTATTTGGGCGACGGTATAGAAAGCATTCACGCTTTGTTCAGCAAACGTCCGGGTAAAGTGTGGGTGCGAGGCCGTGAAATCAACCTGGAAATCGAGCGGATGGAGAGCAAGCTCTACCGTTTGTATCTCACCGCCGAACCCTTGCAATACAAAATTTTCAATTGGTTGCCTTTACAGGACGAAAACTACCGGGAATATAAGCGCTTAACCGGGGACGAATCACGTAAAACGTTTTTGAAAAACATTCTGAAAGGCAACATATTGGCCTTTGCCAAAGGCGTGGATTGGCATATCGACGGCGAATTGGAAGTGAGCCGGTTCCGGGTTTCGGAGCCGCGATGGATTTCCTACAAAAACGTAAAATTCCTTGCATTCAATGCCGAATTTGGTCTGAATGCCGTCCTTCCGGCCCACATCGGGCTGGGCAAAGGCGCGGCGCATAATTATGGGGTGGTGTTCGGGGGGAAACCTTTCAATAAATAATGATAAAAACAATCAAGAATATGACAAACGATACATTACGCAACAAAATCTACCTAGCCGCACTGCTACACGATATCGGGAAGTTTTGGCAGCGGGCTAGTGCGACCTTAGGAAAAGATGGGGATCATTTAAGTGAACATTCAAGAGAATTGTTAGATATAATTACTCCAAAAGTAAACAAATACCGAAGGGGTTATTTTCATGTACTATGGACTAATGAATTTTTGGAAAAATACAAAAACCATTTTCCCGAAGATTTAAGAGAAAGAGAATTTTTTAATTTGGCTGTTTTTCATCATAAACCGGCGGATAAACATCAAGCTTTAATAGCATTGGCCGATAAATGGAGTTCGGGTAGCGACCGTTTGCAGGAGGAAAATATGGAAGGAGCCCAAGAAAATTTCAAGGAAACTCCTTTGCGAAACATTTTTGATATTATCAATACAACGGGCATTGTTCCCGACATTGGAATGGCCCAAAACAAAGAATCATATTATTACGAATTGTCGGCCTTGGATA
>JALVDN010000072.1 GCA_027008965.1 Flavobacteriales bacterium
AAACAGCCAAGGAACCTGGACGTTGACTGTATCCGATAATGCCAATCAAGATATAGGGACACTGAACAGTTGGGGTTTGGAAATTTGTCATATCACCACTGCAGTGGAGAACAGCCAAATTCCGGGTTTGAAATTGTATCCCAATCCGGTTTCAGGTTATGTGAATATTTCATTTGCTCCACAATCCGATGAGCAGCGTGTACAAGTTACGGATTTAAACGGCAGGGTTATTTATGAGCAAACGCTGAGTGGATTGACGGAAGTGGATTTACAAATTCCCGTGGCTTCATGGTCACCCGGAATGTATATCTTTAAAATCACAGACGGAGACAGAAATCATATTGAGAAGGTGATTAAGAAATAAAAGTTTTTGAAAACCTGTTATGAAGCGGTTCCTCTTTGGAGCCGCTTTTTTGTTGAAGAAAACATTTCTATTGTGGATTTACTTTTTAGGAGCATTCTTTACGCCGATGGGCGGGCTTGTCTCCCCGCCGGAAATTTTTTAATGAGATTTCTCAGTCGTTCACTTCGTTCACTCCTTCGAAATGACAAGCTCTCCTTCAATAAAATCAGCAGTAACATGTCATTCCGGGCGAGTTCCGGCGCATGCTGGAACGACGAGGAATCTCCGCGCCGGCGGGCGTAGTGATATCCTTTTGAAGCCCCGCCGGATTTTTTGGCCACGGCGAGGAGGCTCCGAGCTATGACGAGGAGACCCCGCAGCCGTGACTTGCCAAAAACCGAGCGGGGCGAAAAAGATTTAAACGGAGCACGCCAAAAGGCGCCCTGAAATTTATACGAATAATTATTCCAATGGGAAGGCAATAATTTTCTGGTTTAGTTTTTATAAATTTGTCGGGTAATAAAATTCGGTTTTTATGAAGATAGCTTACAATTGGTTGAAGGAGTTTATAACTGTGGATAAGTTTGCGGAGGAAGTGGCGGAAATCCTGACGGACATCGGGTTGGAAGTGGAGAAAATCATTTATCCGGGTGATGAGGATAAAAATTGGGAAGGAGTGATTGTGGGCAAGGTGCTTGAAGTTGTGCGTCATCCCAATGCAGATAAATTGTTTTTGACCAAGGTGGATTTGGGTGACGGTGAGCCGGTGCAGATTGTTTGCGGTGCGGATAATGTGCGTGCAGGTCAAAAAGTGCCGGTGGCTACCATAGGAACCAAACTCAAAATCGGTGATAAAGAAATTAAAATAAAAAAAGGAAAGATAAGAGGAGAGGTGAGCTATGGGATGATTTGTGCGGAGGACGAATTGGGTATTAGCGATAATCACGACGGTATCATGGTTTTGGGTGGTGATGCGCCTGTGGGAAAACCTTTGAAAGAGGTGATTAAAAACGATGAAAACCCGGTGTTTGAAATCGGGTTGACGCCGAACCGGATGGATGCCATGAGTCACTTCGGTGTAGCCCGCGATTTGAAGGCCAAACTCAAATTTGAAGGTGAAAGTGTGAAACTTATTCCCAGAAGTGTGGGTGCTTTTCTGGTGGAAAACAGAGTGCGTCCGGTGCATGTGGATGTGCAGGATAAAAACAAGTGTCCGCATTATATGGGCATCACCATACAGCATGTGAAAGTGAAACCGAGCCCGGAATGGTTGCAGGAAAAATTGCTTTCCATCGGTTTGAAACCCATCAATAATATTGTGGACATCACTAACTATGTGTTGCATGATATAGGACAACCTTTGCATGCTTTTGATGCGGATAAGATTTCTGGAAATCAAATTATCGTACGTCCTGCCAAGCCGGGCGAAAAGATTGTTGCGCTGGATGAAAAAGAATATACACTTGATGAAGATGATTTGGTCATTGCCGATGCAGACAAGCCTTTGGCTATTGCCGGTGTGATGGGTGGATTGGAGTCGTCCATTAATGAAAATACAAAAAACATTTTTTTGGAAAGCGCTTGGTTTGATCCTGTAACGGTGCGGAGAACTTCCAAACGCTTGGGGTTGGCCACCGATTCATCTTTCAGATTTGAAAGAGGTGTGGACCCCGAAATGGTTGAATTTGCCATGAAACGGGCGGCATCATTGATTAAGGAACTGATTCCCGAAGCTTTAATCACGGAACCCGTAGATGAGGAATTGAAAAAATTCGAACCGCCGGTGATTTTAATGCATTATGACTATATATATCGCATGATTGGTGAAAAAATCCCCCGAGACCAAATCAAACAAATTCTCAGCCTTTTGGATTTTAAGTTGATATCTGACAGTGAAGAATCACTCACCGTGGAATCGCCTTTATATCGCTTTGACGTGACGCGTCCGGCCGATGTTATAGAAGAAATTTTGCGCATTTACGGATATAACCGGGTGAAACTTCCCGAGAAAATGACTTTCTCTGTGGCACATGAAGAACCGGTGGAAGATTTCAGGGTGGAAAAGGAAGTGGCTTCGATGCTTATACACGGTGGCTATACGGAGACCATGAGTGTTTCCATGACTTCCGAAAAGGAGGAAGAAATATTTACACATGTGAAACAAGATGATTATGTGGATTTGGTCAATCCCATCAGTAAAGAATATACACGCATGCGGCAAAGTCTTTTATTGAGCGGATTGGAGAATATCCGTTTCAATGTTTTCAGACAAAGAGATGACTTGGCGTTTTTTGAATTCGGAAAGACCTATCTCAAAAAATCTCAAGGTAAATATGTGGAAAACAAACGTTTGGCCATGTTTTTAACCGGACAATTGTTTCCCGAAACATGGTTAAATCTTCCGGCGAGTGGATTTTTTATGCTCAAAGGAAAAGTGACCCAAATATTGGAACGTTTTAAAATTGCATACGAAGAAAAACCTTCAACACATCCCGATTTTGATGAAGCATTGGACATCATTGTGGAAAATAAAGTTTTGGTAACATTGGGGAGTATTAAAAACGAAATATCTCGTTCCATGGATATTAAAAAGCCTGTTTATGCGGCAGATTGGGATTGGGATTTATTCTTGCAAGAAGCCAAAAAATTAAAATCTTTTGAAGTGCGGGAAATACCGAAATTCCCTTCGGTGAGGAGGGATTTGGCCCTGCTGGCCGATAAGGATGTGTTGTATGCCGACATAAGAGATGCAGCATTGGAAACGGAAAAAAAATTCTTGGAGAAAGTATGGTTGTTTGATGTTTATGAGGGAGACAAAATTCCGGCAGGGAAAAAATCCTATGCAATTGCTTTTGTGTTCAGATCACCCGATAAGACTCTTAATGATAAGCAAGTGGATAAAATGATACAAAAAATATACAGGAAGTTGGAAGAAAAATTCGGTGTAGAATTGCGGAAATAGTTTAGTTTCAGATCGACATAAAAAACCGTCCCATGGTGGGCGGTTTTTTCTTTATATTTGAATTTAAAAATAGAACGCATGGGCGAGCAATTTGAGAAAATCACCGAAAAAGAATCCAAATATCACGACCTGGAAAAAATGAGCATCCGGGAATTGTTGGTGAATATCAACAAGGAAGATAAAACCGTCCCTTATGCTGTAGAGAAAGCCATTCCGCAAATTGAAGCCCTTACAAAGGCCGTGGTGGAAAAGCTGAAAAAAGGAGGGCGTCTTTTTTATATCGGGGCGGGTACCAGCGGACGCTTGGGCGTGGTGGATGCCTCGGAATTACCCCCAACTTTCGGTGTGGAATATGACTTGGCTATTGCATTGATTGCCGGTGGGGATGAAGCCATTAGAAAAGCCGTTGAACAGGCCGAAGATTCATACGAACAAGGCTGGGAAGATTTGAAAAAATATAATATATCGCCGCGTGATATTTTAATTGGAATTGCTGCTTCGGGAACCACGCCTTATGTGGTGGGAGCCATCCGTGAAGCCAAAAAACATGGAATTGTAACAGGTGGAATTACGATGAATCCGGGGAGTCCATTGGCACGGGAAGCGGATTATCCCGTGGTGGTGGTTGTTGGGCCCGAGTTTGTGACCGGTAGTTCACGGATGAAAGCCGGAACGGCACAAAAATTGGTCTTAAACATGATTTCAACCGCCGCCATGATTCAACTCGGTCGCGTGCAAGATAACAAAATGGTGGATATGCAATTGACCAATCAAAAACTGGTGGAGCGCGGTACCAAGATGATTATGGAAGAAACCGGGCTTGCTTATGAAGAAGCCAAGAAACAACTTTTGAAATGGGGGAGTGTGCGCCGCGCACTTAAAGAATTTTTTAAAAACCACAAACCATGAAAAAAATATCCTTCATCTTTTTCCTGACTTTTTTGGCCCTCGTTATTTTTAATGCTTGTGATTTTCAGTCCGATAAAAAGGAAGAGAAAGAAGATTTCAAAAAATTTGTTGAAGCATATATATTAAAACTAAAAAAGCATTACGCTCCCGATGCAAGAGAGCATGTTTTCGAATATAGCATCCGTAAAAAGGATAACAAAACTTTTGAAGTAAACATAACCACGGATGTAAGGCATCTTTCCATTAGTGAAATAAAAAATGATTCCACG
>JALVDN010000073.1 GCA_027008965.1 Flavobacteriales bacterium
CGGAGAGCTCGTACAACACTTTTTTGTTGTAGCTCAAGTGCTCGTCGTTTTCGCCGTAGATTTTTTTCATTTCGGCCAGGGTGGATGCCAAGCGTTTTTGATAGTTGACGGCGGTGGGCAGCACATGGTTGGAGACCAAATCGGCCAGGACTTTGGCTTCTATTTCCCGTTTAGTGTTGTATTGCTCCAAGTGAACATGGTAGCGCGACTCCAGTTCGGCGGGTTTGTATACGCCGGTTTCTTCAAATAGTTTCCGGTTTTTTTCCTTTAAAATCACCCGGAGGGCTTCGGGGGTGGTTTGCAGGTTGCTCAAGCCGCGACGTTTGGCTTCTTTTTTCCATTCTTCGCTGTATCCGTTGCCTTCAAAGAGGATGCGCTCGGAACTTTTGACATATTCGCGCAGGATGTTGAAAATGGCTTCGTCTTTTTTCATGCCTTGTGCGCGGAGTTGTTCATAATCCTCCAGAAATTGTTTGAGTTGGTGTCCCATGATGGTATTGAGCACGGTCATGGGCGAAGCGCAGTTGGCGGATGAGCCCACGGCACGGATTTCAAATTTGTTTCCCGTAAAGGCAAAGGGCGATGTGCGGTTGCGGTCGGTGTTATCGAGCAGGATTTCGGGGATTTTGCCCACTACTTCCAGTTTGAGTTCGGTTTTTTCATCGGGAGAGAGTTTTCCGTTTTTCACTTGTTTGATTTCTTGGAGAACTTTGGTCATATGATGACCGATGAATACGGAGATGATGGCAGGCGGTGCTTCGTTGGCGCCCAGACGGTGGTCGTTACCGGCCGAGGCGATGGAGGCGCGTATGAGGTCTTCGTAGTCATTGACCGCTTTGATGACATTGACAAAGAAGGTGAGAAACCGCAGGTTTTTCTTGGGGGTGGAACCGGGACTCAACAGGTTGATGCCAGTGTCGGTCATGAGCGACCAGTTGTTGTGCTTGCCCGATCCGTTGATGTATTCAAAGGGTTTTTCGTGTAATAAAACTTCAAAATTATGACGCAAAGCCACTTTGCTCATGATGTCCATGAGCAGGGAATTGTGGTCCACCGCCAGGTTTACTTCTTCAAAAACCGGAGCGATTTCATATTGGTTGGGCGCCACTTCGTTGTGGCGGGTTTTGACGGGAATGCCCACTTTGAGCGCTTCCATTTCAAGGTCACGCATGAAAGCCATGACGCGTTCGGGGATGGAGCCGAAGTAGTGGTCATCCAACTGTTGGCTTTTGGCCGGCGGATGGCCCAGGAGGGTGCGACCGGTCATCACCAAATCCGGCCGGGCTTTGTAGAGGGCTTTATCTATGAGAAAATATTCTTGCTCCCAACCCAGCGTGGCATATACTTTTTCCACGTCACGGTTGAAAAGTTGTGCCACTTGTGTGGCGTATTTATCCAAGTATTGTATAGAACGCAAGAGGGGCGTTTTGTAGTCGAGGGCTTCGCCGGTGTAGGAAACAAACACGGTGGGAATACACAGGGTGGTTCCGTAGATGAATGCGGGTGAATTGGGATCCCAAGCCGTGTAACCACGGGCTTCAAAAGTGTTGCGCAATCCTCCGCTGGGAAAACTGGAGGCATCGGGTTCTTGTTGAACGAGTTGCGAACCGGTGAAGCGTTCCAAGACGGTTCCGTCGGGGAGTTTTTCAAGGAAAGAGTCGTGTTTTTCGGCGGTGGCTCCGGTGAGGGGTTGAAACCAGTGTGTATAGTGTGTGGCGCCTTTGCTCATGGCCCATTGTTTCATGGCCATGGCGATTTTATCGGCCAGTTGGCGGTCCAGTCCTTTACCGGAGTTTTTGGCTTCCAGGTATTGTTGAAAGGTTTTTTTGTCAACAAATTCCTGAAGTTTCTTATCCGTAAAAACGTTTTCTTCGAAAATAGCGGATCTTTTGGCAACGGGTTCCGGAAATACGGGCTTACGGTGGAGGGTTTGCTCCAAGGCGAGGAATCTAATATTCATGGTTGATGATTTTTTTGATGCCACAAAAATACATTTTTTAGGAATATGCACAACATTTTTTGGGGGGTATTTCGGGAAAAATATGTTTTTTTTGTGAGAATATGTGTTTTTGTAAGGGGGTGAGGTGAAAAAATATGTAAGAAATAAAATTTTTTCCATATTTCAAGTTTTTCATCCGGTTATTAAACCGGTTTTGTTTGCAAATTAATGAAAGGTTTTTAATGGAACGCTTGAAAAATTAGAAGTTTTATATTGAAGCGTTTTGTTATAATAGATAAATTATTTTTTTGTCAATAATTGTATTTTTCTTGTTTTTTTATTTGGATAATAAAAATTATTGTTATATTTGGTTAATAAAAACGATTATTATATAATAAATAACGAATATATGAGAAAATATGTGTTTATTTTCCTTTATTTAGTAGTAGGTCGTGTTTGGTCGCAAGAACAGATTACTTTAAAGTATAATCCGGCCGAGCCCACCATTGCGGAAATGATCAAACCCAATGACATTCCGGTGAATGAATCCACGGGTAAAATTTTTCCATCCATACCACTTTATACTTTGACGGCGGGAGATATCCAACTTCCGATTAGTGTGACATACAACGGAAACGGTATTAAAGTGGGGCAATCGCCGGGTATTTTGGGGTATAACTGGCAGTTGAATTACGGAGGGAAAGTAACCAGAAATTTAAGAGGCGAAGCGGATGAAGAGCGAGACTTTATAAACCGTGATTTTCATTATTATGATTCGTTGAGAAACATAAATCCTTCTTTATATCCCCAAGATAACACACCTTTTTATCAAGCCTTATTACACTTGACAAATTCTACGGCGGTAGATACAGAAAAAGATATATTTCAATTTGAACTATTGGGATATTCGGGTTCTTTTATCATTTTTCCTTTGGAGAGGAACGGAACCAAAACCATTTACGAGGGTCGTATAATCAAAGGAGAGCAAGCGGTGAAAATACGTTATTATGTAGATTTTAATGACAGTATCAACAACCGAACTTTTTATATAACATTGCCTAACGGTATTACAGGTATTTACGGAGGGAGTGGGCACGTTACCCGTCTTACAAAAATCACCCCTCCTATTGATATGTCTCACCCAAGTGAGAGAAAAGTTTTACCACCTTCAGTATTTTACATCAAAAAAATTGAAGACAAAAAAAATAATTTTATAAATTTTAAGTATTTTACTAACGAACTAATACAAAATGACATTAAATTAGTTGAGAAGTATTATAGAACGTGTGATTGCGGTGAAAATTCACAATATTCTGCGAGACCAGAGGTTGAAATTAATGATAATTCTAGTGAGGACGGTGATAATGAAAATGATGACCTGGATGAGGACAACATTAACAATCCAGATGAAGATACTTTTATAAATCAACCGAGCTCTGGCAACGATAGTGATGATAATAGCGGAGGTGGAATGGGAGGAAATAATCAACCAATATCATTAAATTGTTTTCATGAAATGATGCAAACATTAGATTTTTCTGGTAAGAAAAAAATGTTAGAAAGTATTACAACAAGTAATCAAGATAGTATTAGTTTTCATTATACCAATGTAGGTGCTTTATACAAAATAAGTTTATATCATTTTAGAAATCCATTCTTATACATAGGTTTTAGAAGATATCTAGATACTCCGAATTTTCTACATAAAATTATCTTTGAAAATCATGATAAATTTAATAAGCAAAGATATTATTATAAGTTTGAATATTATGAACCTGATAAGTTCCCTTCTGACGCTACAGAAAATTTTAAGGCCATAGATTTATGGGGTTATTATAACGGACATGATGATAATACATCACTTGTGAAATTTTTTCCTAATTTGATATGTAGATTCCAAGATAATCCAAATGCTTATAAATGTAACCGTACACCCGATTTGGAGAGTAGTCAATACGGGGCCTTAAAGCGAATCTATTTTCCTACGGGTGGTTATAAAGAATTTGAATATGAATTGGCTACTAGTAATGATCCTGCAACTATATCAAGTAGTACATTTTTACACGTTCGTGCATCACTTGATACGAATTTAACCCTTGAAAATTTAGGCAATTTTCTTGATTCATTATCAACTAGTTATATAGATACTTTGGCCAGTAGATATTACGGTATTGATTATGTTGATTTCAACACATACAACATGTATAACATTAATTCATCAATACTTAATCTTGAAATAAGCGGGCAAAGTTCATCACATATGATGGCAAGCTTATCAGTAATATTAGTAAATAAAACAAACAATACATATGAATCGTTTGGTGCTTCAATTGATTTTTTGGGAAATAATAATTCCAATGATGATAATGAAAATGATAGTAATTCAACTTATAATGATAGTGATAATACAAGTAATCCAAGGAATATTCATAACATAGATAATATGTACCGAACATTTCATCCAAATATAGAGAGAAACAAAGAATATAGACTGTTAGCACTAATTCATCCTTATTATTGTAGTGGTGATTGTTCTG
>JALVDN010000074.1 GCA_027008965.1 Flavobacteriales bacterium
AAAACCATTCCGTACTCTGTCTATTTTTTCTCATTTTTGGTTAAAAATTCGGCTTATAACCTTATAATACCTGAGAATTCGGAGGAAAAGAATTATTAACCCTATCCGGTCAATGATGATAATGAGAAGCGTAGTGAAACATAAGTTGTTTTTGTTATTTTTGATTTGTGATTCAACGTTTGATCTTTTTCATCTTTTTTCTGCTAAGCCTGAGCCTTTGGAGTCAGGGTTACCGGCATTTTACCATTGAGGACGGATTACCAAGTAACCGTATTTACAAAGTGTTGCAGGATTCCACCGGTTTTATTTGGATAGCCACCGACAACGGCCTGGTGCGTTTTGACGGCGTACGTTTCAAAGTATTCAATTCTTCCAACGGATTACCGGTTAATGATATATGGGAAATGGCGGTGGATACCCGAAATCGCTTATGGTTTATCACCAATGCCTCGGGATTGGGTTTTATCAAGAATGATAGTGTCTATGTTTTTTATGCAAAGGATAATCAAAATTTCAATCCGTTGTATTACAATGTATCCGATACAACCGTCGGTTTTAAAAACGCCGACGGGAAATATTATATTTGGACGGGTAATGAATGGAAGATAAGCAGGCAGCATTTATTCAAGGATAATTATCAATTGATACATCCGAATTTCGGGGGGATAGGAAGAGATAAACATCACCTTGACAGGTGGTTTATAATGAACAAGAATGGCGATACGATACCATTAAATATAAAAATTTCAGGCCGATATTTGTTTGTAAATCAAGTTTCCGGAGATATCTTTACACTCAGCGATTATCAAAAATTGGCCGTAGTTCGTTTAGATAGTTTATTTGCCAACACACTGGAAATAGATTCTTTATTTGAAAATTTTCCCCGGGGCATTCCAAGTCGTGCCGGACTGCAATGGACAAGTGGAAACGCTTGGTTGCTAACAGACAAAAACGGAAAAATAAAGGATTGGAAACGATTTGAAAAAGTAGATGAAGCCCATGGTGTTTTTCAAGACCGACAAGGAAATTTTTGGGTTTATACTTTTGGGAACGGATTATGGTTTTTCCCCAAAGCCAATCCTGAATTAGCTCGTTTTCTGGTAAACCGAAAGGTGCATTTTGCCAAGAAAATAGGAGATAAAATATTCGTACACATTTTGGATGACGGTGTTTATCAATGGAATCCCACATCTGCTGAATTCCATAAAGTTTTGCCTTATAAAGGTTATGTCTATAATATTTTTTCCGGGCCGGATAACTCCATCTATGTGTTGGGAAGTACTCGGTTATTTATTCGAAGGCGAAACCATTGGACCGAGTTTGAAAATTGGTATGGAATCAATGGAATCGGCCTAGGAAAGCATCTATATTTTTCCATGAAATCACATGTATTGAAAACCGATAATTTTTTACAAACCGTTGATACATTATCCTTGTCAAATGTAGTTATGTTTCGTAATACACCGCTGGGTTTATTAGCCGCCACGAACCGGGGATTGTTTCATATAAAGGGGGATAAATTTTTCCCCGTGTTTGCTCAAAAATTGAGTATAATGCCGATAAAAGATATACGTGTTAAGAAAAATAATACGTATGTGCTCACTGAAAACGGTAAGATATACCGCATCAGCATGCCGGGCGAATTATATGAACTAAAAATAGAAGGTATGAGAGGTCCTATCGGAACGATGGCCTTTGACCGCGAAGGGAAATTATGGATAGGAGGTGAAAAAGGTTTACAAGTATTTGTCCCTGATGAAAATGATAATTACCGTTTCCTGTACGGATTTCACAAAATGCACGGACTGACATCGGAACAAGTCACGGGTATTTTGTTGGACAGTCTCCATGTCTGGGTTAGTTCCTATAATGGAATAGTCAGGTTTCCCGCTCGGATGAAACCGCCGCGCGAATTGGAGCATCTCTATTTGCGTTTTATTGAATATGGAGGACATAAACAAAAACAAGATAAATGGAAATTTCAACCCAAAAGCCGGCTGAGAATCGGATTCGGTATTGTGGATTATATGCATCCCGAACATGTTCAACTATACTACCGAATGATGCCCGACGGACATTGGCATCATGCCACTTCTGACGAAGTAAGTTTCGAAAGGCTCATACCTGGCAATTACCGTTTTGAACTAAAAGCACTAGCCCCGGATGGAACCCGGAAGCATTTGGCATATGACTTTAGCATACTTCCGTTGTGGTGGCAAACGACCACTACTCGTTTGCTTTTTGGAGTGCTAATGGCTTTTATGCTACTTTTTACAGGGAATTGGATAAGGAAAAAACAATCACAGCGTAGGTATGAGTTACTGATTCGTGAAAAACAATGGGCCGAAGCCGAATTGGCCGCCTTACGAAGCCGGATGAATCCGCATTTTATTTTTAACGCGCTCAACAGCATCTTGTATCATATTGAAAAAAAAGAATACCGCTTATCGGAAAAATACCTGGTCAAGTTTTCACAGCTCGTCAGAAAAATTTTCGAATTATCGGCTGTCAAAACAGTGGAACTGGAAAAGGAAATACAGTTTATTACCGATTATTTGGAAATGGAAAAACTCCGATTCAAAGACCGTCTTTCCTATTGCATAGATATAGCTCCGGAGGTGAAGCTTACGACCAAAATTCCTTCCATGCTCCTGCAACCATTGGTGGAAAACGCGTTGCAGCACGGATTGTTTCACAAAAAAGGCAAAGGGCATGTCTGTATTGAAATACGCAAGTCGGGTCAAAAGGGATTGGAAATACGTGTTAAGGATGACGGTATCGGTATCAAACGGGCCGAAGCAATGAAAAAACACACCCTCGGAAATCACCTTTCACGCGCCACCCGCATCTTGCAAGGTCGTATCAACCTTATAAATAAGAGCGGAAAATGGAAAATCAACATGCAAATGCATGACCGGACACAAAATGAAAATGAAACATACAATACCATTGTCACCCTAAAAATAGAACCTCATGATCAAAGCCATCATCATTGACGACGAACCCAAAGCTTTGGAAATACTCACATTGAAATTACAAAGATTATTTCCCGAAATCAATGTGGTCCGAAGCTATGAAAATCCGGAACAAGCCTTGTCGGAATTGCCTCACATCCAACCCGATTTGGTTTTTCTGGATATAGCCATGCCGGGCATGAACGGTTTTGAATGGTTGGAAACCGTGGAAGAACCTTCGTTTGAAGTGGTCTTCGTAACCGCCTATGATGAATTTGCTTTGGAGGCCCTGCGACATGCCGCAGTGGGTTATGTATTGAAACCCATCGATGAAAATGAATTGAAAAATGCCGTAAAAAATGCCCTTAAAAATATTGAAGCCAAGAATTCCTTTCATCATAACACCGATTTATTGAGTTATTTACGCAGCAATGATAAACTTCTTTCCATACCGCTGACCGAAGGCATCAAATTCATTCGCATCGATAAAATTGTACGCCTTGAAGGTACGGCCGGATATACCCGCATTGTGTGTGAAAACGGCAAAGATTTTATCAGCTCTTATTCACTGGGGAAATTTCAGGAAATGTTACCGGAAGATCATTTTATCAAAACGCATCGTTCGCATATTGTCAATCTGGATTATGTGGAAACTTATTTGCACAAAGGTTTTTTGGAGTTGACCAATGGAGATCAAATTCCTTTGACCCGGCCGAATAGGAAAGAATTTTGGAATAAAATGGAAAAACGTAAGTAAAAGATTTTATAAACATCACAACAATAAAGGCTTTAGGGAAACAACAAATGTTAAAGTTTATAAAGCCGGTCATTTTAATGCATATTTTTACTAATTTCGGGGGCGTGAATTTAAAAATGGATTTTTATGAAGGTTATCGGGATCATGAGTGGCACATCTCTTGACGGCGTGGACATGATTTATGTGGACTTTGACGATGAGAAGGTGAATAAATACCAAATTCTGGCGGCTAAAACATATCCTTATAGTGGGGATCAAAAAAAGAAACTCTATGATGCATTTCATTTTGACAGTAAACAATTGATGGAACTGCATGTTGATTTCGGGTCTTTTTTGGGCAGATTGGCCAAAAGATTTATTGCCGATTTTGATTTGCCCGCTCCCGACTGGATTTCATCACACGGCCACACCATTTTTCATGAACCTTTGAAAGGCTATACTTTCCAAATAGGTCATGGAGCCTATTTGATGGCGGCATCGGAAGTGAACACGGTTTGTGATTTCAGGCCGCAAGACATAGCTTTGGGTGGCATGGGTGCCCCTTTTGCTCCCATTGGTGATCATATTTTGTTTAAGGAATATGACTATTGTCTCAACATAGGCGGATTTGCCAATGTTTCTTATGAAGACGAGAAAGGTAAACGTCAAGCACATGATATTGTGGCGGCCAATTTTGTTTTAAACGCAATGGCCGAATGGCTGGGCAAACCCTATGATGAAGGAGGAAAATTTGCACGTCAAGGGAAAATAATAAAGGATTTGTTCAATGAACTGAAAGTTCAATCGAATTTAGGAGATTTAAAATTATCCTTAGGAAGGGAATTTGTGGAAGAAAAAATATTCCCGATTCTGAACAAATTTTCAAATAATATTTACAATTTATTGAGAACGTATGTCGAATTTATTGCCTCCGAAATTGCTACCAGCGTGGGTAAGGGTAAAATGCTGATTACGGGAGGTGGAGCTTATAATGATTTTTTGATTGAACGCATCAAAGCTTTATCCGAAACGGAAATTATTATACCGGATAAAATAATTGTAGATTTTAAAGAAGCACTTATTTTTGCTTTGATGGGATATTTGAGAGTAAAAAACAAAGTGAATGTGTTAGCATCGGTAACGGGTGCCCGGAAAGATCATTCTTCCGGAGTGATTTATTTGGTCCCCGAATAAGTTTAGTTTTATTACATTTGTCGTTGTTAAAAAATTTAGGCACATGGATTTAGCGCAAATTATTCCCTGGTTAATCGTCATTGCTTTTGTTGTAGGATATGTGTTAATCGCCACGGAGCATAAACTGGGGGTGGATAAAACCGTTCCAGCATTGGTGCTGGCGGCCGTGTTATGGACGATTGTTAGCATTGCTTTTAAAAACGGTTGGATCAACGTTATTGATGCAGAAGGACATGTTTATAAATTTTTGGATGGTGAATCGGCCGAACATGGGTTCAAAAATATTTTGCTTCATCATTTGGCCAAGACATCGGAAATTTTGGTTTTCTTGCTTGGGGCCATGACTATTGTGGAATTGATAGACTTACACCGGGGTTTTGAAATATTGAAATCCTATATCAAAACTAATAGCCGCAGGAAACTACTATGGGTGATTGGCATTTTGGCCTTTTTCTTGTCTGCTGTAATTGACAACTTGACGGCCACCATTGTTTTGATAACACTCTTGAGGAAACTTATCAAAGAAAGAAACGACAGGATTTGGTATGCATCGCTTATTGTGATTGCCGCCAATGCAGGTGGCGCTTGGTCTCCCATTGGTGATGTGACAACCACCATGCTTTGGATTGCCAATAAAATTTCTGTAGCGGGTTTGATTGAGCATGTGGTGGCTCCATCGTTATTAAATTTTGCCGTTCCGTTTTTTATAGCATCCACCTTCCCGGTTTTTAAAGGCTATGTGGATAGAGCCAAAGAAAACGAAAGGGAACTGGAAAAAATCGAACTATTACTCAGTAGCCGGACGATGCTTTTTGTAGGCTTGGGATCCATCATTATGGTTCCTGTTTTTAAAGTAGTAACCCATTTACCTCCTTATATTGGAATGATGTTGGCTTTGGGCATTGTATGGTTGGTATCGGAAATTGTTCACCCGGAAGAAGAATTCACTGAAGAACGCAAGCATCTTTATTCTGCACACACGGCCTTATCTAGGGTGGAAATGTCCAGTATTTTGTTTTTCTTGGGTATTCTTCTTGCAGTGGGAGCTTTGGAAAGTGTGGTTTGGGGAAGCATTCAAATAAACGGCCATTTAGCTGAAGCCAATACATTACAATATTTGGCCTATGTGCTCAATAATATCTTCCCTTCGCAAGAAATTGTGATCATTCTCTTGGGGATTATCTCCGCCATTATTGATAACGTTCCGTTGGTAGCGGCAGCCATCAGCATGTTTGATTGGCCGATGGATTCGGTTTATTGGCATCAAATAGCTTATTCTGCCGGAACAGGTGGTAGTATTTTGATCATCGGTTCGGCAGCGGGAGTGGCCGCGATGGGTATGGAAAAAATAGAGTTTTTCTGGTATTTGAAACGAATTTCATGGTTGGCATTTTTGGGTTTTTTAACCGGATTTATAACTTTTGGGATTGAAAGTTTTTTTATATAAGTAATAATTAAATAATAACCACGTTTGAATAAAGATTAAAATAAAAAGATTAAAATAATAATCATATGATTCCACTTCAAACCACAAAAGTAGCGGATACATTGGCCACAGCAAGCGAAAACCTCACCGGTGAGCCGGTGGAGAAAACCTTATCCGTAATGGATTTGGTGCTTCAAAGCGGACCGGCCGGACTAACCATTATCATTCTTTTGTTTTTGATGCTTTTTGTAACGCTATTCATCTATTTTGAACGTTTATCCGCCTTGAAAGACGCTTCCAAAATCGATCCTAACTTTATGAATCAAATACGTCATTCCATTAAATCGGGGAATTTGGAAGGGGCGCTCATGCTTGCCCGTCAATCCAAATCTCCTGTAGCCCGGTTGATTGAAAAAGGCATTACGCGTATAGGAAAACCCTTGGATGATATCAACAAAGCCATTGAAAATGCAGGGAAACTGGAAGTTTATAACCTGGAAAAAAATGTGAGTATACTGGCCATGATTGCCGGAGCGGCACCTATGTTAGGTTTCTTGGGAACCGTAGTAGGTATGATTATTGCGTTTCATAACATGGCTTCCGGAGGTGGAAAAATTGAAGTAAGTGCTTTGGCTCAAGGTATATACACGGCCATGACCACCACTGTTGCCGGTTTAATTGTGGGAATTATTGCATACATAGCCTACAACCATTTGGTGGTTAAAACCGATAAGTTGATATATAAAATGGAAGCCAATGCCGTAGAATTTTTGGATGTTTTAAACGAACCCGCCTAATCATCCCACCATGGATTTAAAAGGAAGAAATAAAATAAGTCCGGAATTCAGCATGGCATCCATGACGGACATTGTCTTTTTGTTGTTGATATTCTTTATGCTCACCTCCACTTTGGTGGCCGTAGATGCATTGGATATTGTTTTGCCCAAAGCTAAAGGGAAAACCGAAAAAAGTCAGGACGTGTCGGTGACCATCACCAAAGATTTGAAATTTTATGTGAATAAAACTCCGGTCCCTAAGGATAAAATCCCTGCGGTGATACAAGCCAAACTCAAAAACGATGATAAACCTGTTGTCATTCTCCGTGCCGAAGAAGGTGTTCCCATTGAAGAAGCCGTGTACATCATGGATATTGCCAACCGGAATAATTATAAATTGATATTGGCGGTCAGTCCGGAATAAAATTTGTATTTTTAATTAACCGAGTTTAGAATAAACCATGCTGGAAACCAAACATCAACGTAAAGCATTGATGGAAACCGTTGCCATTTTGGCGGTTCTCATTGCTTTAATGTTGATTTCGGGATTAAAATACCTGGATCCGCCTCCACCGGGAAATATTGCCGTTAATTTCGGTACTTCCGAAACGGGAAAAGGAAATGTTCAACCAGAACAACCCGTCAACAAACCCAAACCGGTCACTCCACCCGAACCTGTCAAGCAAGTGAAAGAACAAGTGCTGACCAATGACCAAACGGATGCACCCATAATTACTCCCAAGAAAAAGAAACCCAAATCCAAACCTCAATCTAAACCGAAGCCCAAACCCAAGCCTTCCAAAGAAACCACCGATGTGTTGGATAATATTTTCAATGCCCCTGCAGATGAAGGAGGTGAAGGCGATGATCAAACCGTTGGAGACAAAGGAAATCGAGAAGGAGATAAAAATGCCAAGGGATATTACGGCACGGGTAAATCGGGCGGTGGAGGAGACGGAAATTATTTTTTGGGCAACCGCAAACCCGTTTATAAAGCCAAGCCTGCCTACAAATGTAATGAAAGCGGCACTGTGGTGGTCATCATCACGGTGGACCGGAACGGAAATGTAATCAAAGCCGTGAAAGGAAGAGGTACTACCGCCGCTCCTTGTTTGACCGAAGCCGCCATTCAAGCCGCCTATAAAACCAAGTGGGAAAAAGGCGATATGGACAAGCAAGTGGGCAAAATTATTTTCCGTTTCAAATTGCAATGAGCACTACCTATGAACAGACTTTGCAGTGGATGTACGGTAAATTACCGGCTTATCAACGTATAGGCCAAAAAGCTTTCAAAAAAGATTTAACCAATATCAGAGAATTTGCCAACAGGTTAGGACAACCGCATCTTTCTTATGCTACCATTCACGTGGCCGGCACAAATGGAAAGGGGTCGGTGAGTTCCATGTTGGCTTCCGTGTTGCAAGAGGCGGGATATAAAACGGGGCTTTATACTTCGCCGCATTTGAAAGATTTCAGGGAACGTATTCGCATTAACGGGGAAATGATTTCCAAGGATTATGTGATTTATTTCATCGACCGGCATCGTGATTTTCTGGAAAAACAACAACTTTCTTTTTTTGAAATGACTGTGGGGATGGCTTTTCAATATTTCCATGATATGCAAGTGGATGTGGCGGTGATTGAAACCGGCTTGGGCGGACGACTGGATTCCACCAACATCATCCGGCCCGAACTGAGCATTATCACCAATGTGCATTATGACCACACGGACATGCTGGGCGATACTTTGGCAAAAATAGCCCGGGAAAAGGCCGGTATTATCAAAACGGGAACCCCTGTTGTGATTGGCGAGAAACATCCCGAAACGGAACCTGTTTTTTGGCAAACCGCTCAAGAAAAAAAAGCGGAAATTTTTTGGGCGGAAGATTTCAAAATTCCGCCTTTACAATCGGATTTGAAGGGAACATATCAAAGACAAAATATAAGGACGGTTTGGGCTTCTATAGATATTTTAAGAAAAAGAGATTTTAAAATTCCGCCCGAAGCCATTGAACGGGGACTTTTACATGTTCAAAAAAATACGGGTTTGCGCGGCAGGTGGGAAATTTTGAGTGACCGGCCGTTCACTGTTGCCGATACGGCACACAATCCGCATGCTTTCCGTGAAGTGATGGAACAATTGAAAACCGTTCCGCACGAACAAGCCTTTTTTGTTTTGGGTTTTGTAGAAGGAAAAGATTTGGAACAAATGATTGACTTCATTCCGCAAGATGCACAAGTTTTTTTAAGCCGGCCGGCCGTGTTGAGAGGCCGTGATCCGAATGAAGTTGCACAAATTTTTGAGCGTAAAGGATTACGGCCTGAAATTTTTCGCAGTATACGTGATGCTTTTGATAAAGCGCGTTCTCTTGCAGCGGAAAACGATTTAATTTACGTGGGTGGAAGCACATTTACGGTGGCGGAAATTTTGTAGTATGCTTTTTTCAATTGCGCCGGCGGGCGAAGTGGTATCCTTGCGAAGGCGAAAAGCTTATTTTTGTTTGACGGAGGAGGCTCCGAGCGAAGACGAGGAGACCCCGCACGGCAACTTACAAAAATGCTTTGAGCCGAGCAAGATTTAAACGGAGCACGCCATAAGGCGCCCTGAAAATTACAAGCAATAAATTAAAAATGAATGTCATCGGCGTGCATGCGCAGGATTCGGCGGGTGGCAAAATAGGAAGTCAACAAGGTGATGACGAGCGAAAAGACAATGAGGCCTCCGAAAAGGTATAGATAGGTATTTAACCCGGACAAAAAAGTAAGTCCTTCAAAATATTTTTTCAAATAGAACAATCCGGCATATAAACTTGCACCGGCCAAAACGGATGCCAATAAACCTGTTATCATGTTTTTCCAAACAATGGGGCGAATAATGTAGGATTCGGGTGCACCGACCAATTGCATGGTTTTGATGATATGACGTCGGTTGTAGATGCTCAAACTTACGGTATTGCGGATGAGAAGCCATACAATGAACAGTAAAACCAATCCCAAGCCTAGGATGATAATTCCGATTTTACGGATATTTTTGTTCAATAAATCCAATACGGCTTGTTCGTAGGCTACTTCTTGTATATGCTTGTTTTTTTGGAGGTTCCGTGTGAAGTTTTTGACGATGGAATCGTTTACAAAGCGTGCATTCAAATGGATTTCCAAATTGTCTTGCAGGGGATTGGTGCCCAAAATTTCTATAAAATCCTCTCCTAAAATTTCTTTGGCTTTTTCGGCCGCCCGCTCTTTGGAAATGAAAACAATGTCTTTGACAAGGGTGTCGGTTTTCAACCTTTTTTCGGTCTTCTTGATGGTGGCAACAGGTGTTCCTTGCTTAAAATAAACGGTGATGGTGAATTTTTCTTTGAAATATTGATTCAGATGATTGGCGTTGATGATCAGAATGCCGAAAATCCCCAAAAGTAAAAGCATTAAAAACAAACTGACAAATAGGGTGATGTATAAATTCTGTTTTCTATAACGGGTATATTGCTTTTCTACATTCATACGAGGATATGTTCATTCACGAAAATAAACATTTTATTCCATTTCATAGGTTGTCCCTTCGGGCGTGTCTTTCAAACGAATACCGTGCCGTGCCAAATCATCTCTTATTTTATCGGCCAATGCCCAATTTTTTTGTTTTCTAGCTTGATTTCTCAAATCTATCAGAAGTTCCATGAGAAAATCCATGTTTTTTTGTGTCTTTCCTTCGTCTTGGACGGCGGGAATGCCCAGTATGTCAAACAAGAAAGTTTCAAAGGTATTTTTAAGTAGTTCTTTGTCTTCTTGTGTGACGGTTTCTTTGCCTTCGGCTATGTTTTTGATTTTTTTGGCGCCGTCGAAAAGTCGTGCAATGGTGACTGGTGTATTGAAATCGTCGTTCATGGCTTGGTAGAGCGAATCTTTCCAGGCTTTGACATCCCAAGTGCTTTTCGCATGCACAGGAAGTTTTTCTATGGATTGATAGGCATCAAGCAATCTTTTTAAACCTTTTTCCGCGGCTTTCAATGCGTCATCGGATAAGTCCAAAATGTTGCGATAGTGTGCTTGCAAGAAGAAAAAGCGCAAGACGGCCGGTGAATAGGCTTTGGAAAGTTTATCGTTTTTACCGGAGAAAATTTCTTCGGGCAAGATGGTATTTCCGGTGGATTTTGACATTTTTTGTCCGTTCATGTGCAACATGTTGGCGTGCATCCAATATTTGACCGGATCAACGCCGTATAGTGCTTTCCCTTGTGCTATTTCGCATTCGTGATGGGGAAATTTCAAATCCATACCGCCACCGTGAATATCAAACTGTTCGCCCAAATATTTGGTGCTCATCACCGTACATTCCAAATGCCATCCTGGGAAACCTTCACCCCAAGGCGACGGCCATCGCATGATATGCTGCGGTTTGGCTTTTTTCCATAAAGCAAAATCTTGCGGATTGCGTTTTTCGTCTTGGCCTTCAAGTTCTCTTGTATGGGCCATGAGGTCTTCAATATTCCTGCCGCTCAATTTTCCGTATTTATCAACTTCTTTGTTGTATTTGATCACATCAAAATAAACCGAACCGTTCACTTCATAGGCCAAACCTTTATCTAAAATTTCTTTGGTGGCTTCAATTTGCTCTATGATATGTCCTGTAGCGGTGGGTTCAATACTCGGTGGCAGGTTGTTGATCTTATCCAGGATGCGGTGAAAATCCACCGTGTATTTTTGCACGATTTCCATGGGTTCAATCTTCTCCAGCCGGGCTTTTTTGGAGATTTTATCTTCTTCACTGTCATCTTCCAGGTGTCCGGCATCGGTGATGTTGCGCACATATCTGACCTTGAAACCCAAATGTTTCAAATATCTGTAAACTACATCAAACGCTACAAAAGTGCGAACATTTCCCAAGTGAACATGACTATAAACCGTAGGGCCGCAAACATACATCCCCACATGTCCGGGCACAACCGGACGAAAAGGTTCTTTTTTCCCCGTTAATGAATTGTAGATTTTCAACTTTTCAGCATATTCTTTTATGGCATCAGACATGGTGGTTCTTTTTTCACTCAAAAAAATTCGTGTTCATTTGGATATAAGACAAAAACTCTTTCCTGACCGCAGGGTCCTTGAATTTCCCGCTGAACTCGGCCGTAACCGTACTGCTATTTTCATCTTTGATGCCGCGTGAATTCACACACAAATGTTTGGCATCCACCACACAGGCCACATCCTCGGTTTTCAAAGCTTTTTTCAAAAACTCCACTATTTGCATGGTCATTCGTTCTTGCACTTGCGGCCGGCGCGCAAAATAATCCACAATCCGGTTTAATTTGGAAATGCCTATCACCCGTCCTTTGGAAATATATGCCACATGCGCCATGCCGATAATAGGTAACAAATGATGTTCACAAGTGGAAAACACACGAATATTTTTTTCCACCAACATCTCTCCGTATTTATACTTGTTTTCAAAGGTGTTCATGCTTGGCATATTCTCCGGATTCAAGCCTTTGAAAATCTCCTTTACATACATTTTGGCCACCCGCTTGGGCGTACCGCAAATGCTATCATCTTTGATATCCAAACCCAAGGTTTCCAAAATACCCTTCACATGGCCTTCTATGATTTTCATTTTTTCTTCATCACTCAACTTAAAAGCATCATCACGCAGGGGATAATGATCACTTCCGATATGATTTTCGCCTATTTCTTCTATGTTTTTATTATCGCAACTCATATTATAATGTTATTGATTTGAGCTAAACAAAGATACACTAAAATTGAAGATTCCCATCAAATTTCATCCAAACCATTCTGCATACTCTTCTTGAAGCACTTTCTTCAACCATTCGTCATTAAATGTATGAAGTTTTAAAATTTATACAAAGGTAAGGATATGAATCTTTTTTATTGAGTTATATTTTTTTGGGCGCCATTCGGCGTGCTCCGTTTAAATCTTTTTCGGCTCAGCCTGCGGATGTAAAGTTGGCCTGCGGGGTCTCCCGGCATTCGCCGGCGAGCCTCCTCGGCCAAACATCCGCTCGGCTTCGCCTTCAAAAGGATACCACTTCGCCCGCCGGCGCGGAGGGTTAGGGCCAAAATTATATTTTACTTCTTTAACGCGAAGTAACATCAACTTAAAAGGTTCTTTCAGGATAATGTTATTTTTTGTGTAAATTTGATTTACATAAGCAAAAAAATAATAAACATAGATGCTCTGTAAAAACTTCTCATGCTTGTTGCCGATACTGTTTTTATTCGTTTTGCAATCGTTCGGACAAGCGGACTTCATTAAAGATTATACTTTTTTCGGTGTAAACGGAGATTTTGTTTACTATAAAAAAGGTTATACGGATTACGGAGTTCCGGACAGTCCGGTAACCGTTTATCATATGCATACTCCTTCATTCAATGCAGGGCTGAGTTTTAATGTATATCATCACAAAAGATTGATTTTGAAAACCGGCTTGGGAATAAGGTATATACATGAAATAAGAAGATATCATATAGATCCCGATCAAACCCGCAGTCCATATGGCAATGATTTTATTATTAAATTCAGTAGTGATGATGTTGTATTGTTTATACCAATAGAATTAAACTATTTATTGTTCAAGAAAATCTTTTTTTATAATAACATTAAATTAGGATATTATAAAGAAGATGGTGGTTTGGCATACAATTTAAAAGATACAATTGAAATTTTTTTGGTTTACCCGGCTCAAGCCAATTGGTTTTATTTGGATTGGTCGTTTGGTTTCGGGGTGTATATACCCATTAAATATGCTTTGATACAACCCTATGTTTGCTACAATAAAAGTTTTCATAATATGTGGCAAGGAAGCATTCATGTCAAAGGAATCAAAAACCGTCCTTATACCGAAATTAACGGGAGTATAGAACAATCGGGGAATTATGTAGGTTTCGGGATTAATATTTATCCCAAGAAGTTTTGGCGAAAAAATTAATTATTGTTTAGGGTTTAATATGGAACAAGCGTTCATCAAGTATGCATTCTGTTAAAGTGTTATTTAATTCCGGCAGAAAGATAAACAAAAGGCATTATAATGTTGAAAAAGGCATAGAACTTTCCATTTTAACGGTGTTTCAAAACAACGGCTGAGAAATCTCAATAACATTAGTGGATAAAAAAAGAGATTTCTCCTCACTTCGTTCGTCGAAATGACACACTACTTCAATATTTGCAGTACGAGAATGAAAATCATTAATCAGTGTTCGGAGTTCGAGATTCCTCATTCGAGGGCGGTGTACCGCCCTAGCCTAAGCGCCAGGGATGGGAGCGTTATGAGGCGAAGGGGAAGACCGGGCGGTGCTTCAAACATAAAATATATAACCAAGTTTTGTTCTTTTTGCCGATAACTGCATTGACCATCCTTGCCATAGCTACGGCTATGCCTACGGATGGCCGGC
>JALVDN010000075.1 GCA_027008965.1 Flavobacteriales bacterium
GCCATGACCGGAAGTATTGTTTTGGCCGTTTATGCTTTGAAACATGTAGGCGGAATTGAGGGTGTCAAAGAGTCTTTTAAGGGCATGGATTGGGTTTTTGATTTTTTTCCGGTTGTAGGAGACGATTCGGACAAGTCACAAACTTCGGTAAACGGTATAGAAATTTTGAAAATGAGTGGCTTGGCCCTGTTTACTTATTTAGGGGTTCAATGGTGGGCCAGTTGGTATCCCGGGGCCGAACCGGGAGGCGGTGGCTATATTGCCCAACGGATGATGAGCGCCAAAAATGAAAAACACGCCCTTTTTGCCACTTTATGGTTTAATATAGCCCACTACGCTTTACGTCCTTGGCCTTGGATTATTGCCGCACTTGTGGCTTTGATTTTATATCCTGCCGCCACGGATAAAGGTGCTACCTATGTGATGCTCATTCGTGATTTGATGCCGTCCGGGTGGATAGGTTTGATGCTTGCCGCTTTTTTTGCGGCGTATATGTCCACACTGGCATCGCAAACCGTTTGGGGAACTTCTTATATTGTGAATGATTTATTTCGGCCTTTTATCAAACCCGGAGCTTCGGAAAAGTATTATGTCAAAGTTTCCAGAATCGCCACTTTTCTAATGGCTATTATTGCATTTATTATCACCACGCAATTGGATCGTATCAGTGATGCATGGAAAATTATCTTGGTAGCCAGTGCCGGTATAGGTGCCGTTTTGATATTGCGGTGGTATTGGTGGCGCATCAATGCTTGGAGCGAAATAACCGCCATGATTGCCCCCTATTTTCTGCTTCCTTTCTTGATGATTCCGGGTTGGGGACCGGGATGGGATTTAACGGTGGATTACCATAAAATTTTCTTGAGTGTGGTTGCTTGGTCAACCGTTTGGTGGTTGGTGATCACTTTTTTAACTCCGCCCACTTCCCGTGAAAAACTTATTTCATTTTATAAAAAAGTTCACCCCGGCGGTATTGGTTGGCGTAAAATAGAAGAAGAAACAGGTATTCAAGGTGATAAGGGTTTTAGCGGTTTATTTTTGAGCTGGATGGCAGGTGTTTTGATGGTTTTGACTGCTTTATTCGGTATCGGCAAGTTGATTTTTAAGGAATATGCTTTGGCTTTCATGTTTTTTGCAGTCACAATAATCTCGGCTTACTTGATTTTCAGGAATATGCAAAAAATAGGATGGGAGAAATTAAAGGAATAATAAACCGCCCTTGCCGGAGGGCGGTTTTACTAAATCCGTTTATTTTTATTCAATCAGCAATTTACCGTTTGCTTGCCCCGTTTCATTGAAGAGTTTGTAAGTATAGATTCCAGCGGGAAGGTGTTGAACATCAATATGCGTTTGGTTTTCAAATTGTGTTTGGAGCATTTTTCTTCCGGTCAAATCATACAATTCAAACGTGGTTTTTTGAGGTATACCGGATAATTCAATGAAGATTTGTGTTTGAGCCGGATTCGGATAGATTTTTATTTTGTCAGCCGGAATTTGCGCAACACTCATGGACGGGGCGTAATAATATACTTCATAACTCAATAGATTCCATGACCCACTTATGTATTCATAGGCATAGGCATCAATAAATTTATACTCGGGAAGTGGATAATACTTACCATAAACATTCAACCACGTTCTTTCATCAATATGAAGGTGTTTAAATTCATCCGGCCAGGCAACCTCAGCAAATGCCGTACCGGTATCATAATGGTCTACATATTTATTACTAGGATCCACACTCCACGAGGTGATGTTATTGTCCCAATAATATACTGTGGTTTCTACAGTTAATGTGTTTCCCGATGTATTATAAGATACTGTTCTTTTTTCAACTCCTTCCCATCCGGATGTAGAATCATCCCACTCATATTCCTCATATCTGATAATTCTTCCGGAAGCATCAAATTCATATATCTCACGATAATTGTTTTTCCAACTGAAGCTTGTAAAATCATATTCTTCTTCTAGAAATTCATGAATTTCATTAGTGCTGCTTGTGTTTATGGTAATGGTTGTTCTTAGATAATCCGCCCAATTAAATCCGGTCCAAACTTGGTAAAGTTCTTGGGTGACATTACCGTTGGAGTCATACGTTAATAACAATTTCAAATCTCGATCCCAATTGCTCCCGTTCCAAAAATAGATTATTGCTTCTTCTACTTTTTCTCCGGTTATATTGTAAGTGATAGTGACTTTTGAATGATTTACATATCCCGGTAATGTTGCATCATAGTCTTGATTAATAATTTCTGTGGGATAATTGGCAAAGTTATAATTATTGTATAAGGTACGATTGGAAGACCATGTACTTGCATTATAGGTGGAATCTACAACAATGGAAACGTTATTTTGAGTGTCATAACTATGTTTGTGATAGGATTGACGGGTGATTGTGCTTGAAGGATCAAAACTTCGACTCCATGACTGGGCAAACATATTTGTGTTTACATAAGTTAAATTGATACTGTCGCTCCTGTAATGAGACACATGGTCATATATGCCCGTGGCAATGTGTAATGACGGGTCCATCACATCATACCAATATCTCCTTGATTTTTGAAGTGCAGAGGAAGCATCATAGGTGGAAATGGAATCGAGTCTTGTAACGTATGAACTTCTTCTTAATGCTTGGTTGTTAATGGATAGCTCTTTCCATGCTTTGGACAAAATCCTGTCCACTTTGGCTTTTAATTGTGCCGGTTGAAGTTGTTGTGCATAGGTTAAACCGGCAATTAGTAAACTTAATAGTAAAACAAGTAGTTTTTTTCTCATAGTGAAAAATTTTTTAACAATTAGTCAATGATTATATAATCAAAAATCGTGCAAAAAACCGGTTTGAAGAAGGAAAATTTTATCCATCTTTTTGCGCCGGCGGGCGGAGCGAAATCCTTGCGAAGGCGAAAAGCTCATTTTTGTTTGCCGGAGGAGGCTCCGAGCTTGACGAGGAGACCCCGCACGGCAACTTACAAAAATGCTTTGAGCCGAGCAAGATTCAAGCGGAGCACGCCATCAGGCGCCCAAAGAAAAATAAATATTAAAGATTTAATTGATTGGGACGATTAAGCATAGAGATTGAGGATTTGTTGCGCATGTTCGCCGGTTTTTACTTTTCTGATGATGTGTTCTATTTTTCCGTTTTCGTCTATGATGAAAGTGGTCCGGTGAACGCCTTCATATTCGCGGCCGTACATTTTCTTTTTCCCCCAAACGCCGTAGGTTTTGATGATTTCTTTGTTTTCGTCGGCTATCAGGTCGAAGGGGACATTGTATTTGTCGTGGAATTTCTTTTGTTTTTCAACCGGGTCGGGGCTTACACCCAAAACATCAAAACCTTTGGATTTCAGTAGTTCATAATTTTCGGATAGATTTACGGTTTCCTTGGTACAACCGGATGTAAGGGCTTTGGGGTAGAAATATAAGATGAGTTTTTTGCCTTTGAAATCATTTAGGCTCACTTTCTTTCCGTCTTGGTTCACACCTTCAAAATAGGGTGCGGACATTCCTTCTTTGAGTTCGGCCATAATTGTTTATTTTTGATTTAAGATAAAGATACGAAAAATGACTAAAAAAGAGAAAGCCGAACTGATTATGCGAATGTTGGATGAACTCTATCCCAATCCGCCTATTCCTTTATATCATACAAATGTATTCACTCTGTTGATAGCCGTTTTGCTTTCGGCCCGTAGTACGGATAAGGTGGTGAACACGGTCACGCCCAAACTTTTTGCCTTGGCGGATAATCCTTATGATATGGCCAAGCTATCGGTAGAACAAATTCGTGAAATGATCAAACCGGTGGGATTGTCGCCGCAAAAAGCCAAAGCTATAAAGGAACTTTCGCAGATTTTGATTGATAAATATCAAGGGAAGGTGCCCGATACCCTGGAAGAGCTTATAAAACTTCCCGGGGTGGGACGGAAAACGGCTAATGTGGTTTTGGCACAAGGTTTCGGCAAGCCTGCTTTTCCTGTAGACACGCATATTTTCCGTTTGATGCACAGGTGGGGTTTGAGCGACGGAAAAACACCCGACAAAGTGGAACAGGATGCCCGCAAAATTTTCCCCAAGGAAAAATGGAATAAACTTCATCTACAGATGATTTACTATGGAAGAGAGTATTCGCCTGCGCGGAATTGGGATATAGAAAAAGACCCCATCACCAAGGCCATTTATGAAGCCGAAAAAAAATGATTTGATATTTATGATATGAAAGATATGAATGCTCATCATGATAAAAAGCCCGGAGTTTCCGCTACTCCCTCGCACGAAATAAAAATTTCGTTTAAAACCATTCTTGATTTTATCAAGGATTTATTTAATATTCGCAAAACCACCGACCGCGAGTTCACTCTGCAAACCATTTTGGAAAATATTCCTTTCAGAGGACACACCGCTTGGCTTTTGATTTTTTCCATCATGGTGGCATCCGTAGGCTTGAATGCCAATT
>JALVDN010000076.1 GCA_027008965.1 Flavobacteriales bacterium
ATCCCCGAAAAATATTTGCCTTTGGAATTGCCCGAAGTGGAAGACTATAAACCCACTCCTGACGGAAGGCCTCCGCTTGCCAATGCCAAAATTTGGGCGTGGGATGAAGTGAATAATCAAGTAGTCAGTAATGATTTGATCGACCATAAAACCGTTTTTCCGCTGGAATTGAATACCATGCCCGGTTGGGCCGGAAGTTCGTGGTATTTTAACCGCTATATGGATCCTTGGAACGATGAAGAGCCTTTTTCACAGGAAGCGGTAAACTATTGGCAAAAGGTTGATTTATATCTTGGCGGTAGCGAGCATGCCACGGGCCATTTGATGTATTCGCGGTTTTGGCAAAAGTTTTTATATGATATCGGCTTGGTTCCCGAGCCGGAATACAGTGTCAAACTAATCAATCAAGGAATGATTTTGGGAACCAGTGCATTTGCGCATCGTATTGAGGGGACCAATACATTTGTTTCGGCCGGTTTAAAAGATCAATACAAAACCCATCCCATTCATGTAGATGTGCATATGGTGGATGAACATAATGCCCTGGATATTAAACAATTTCGCCAATGGCGCGATGATTTGAAAAATGCCGAATTCATAACAGAAGACGACGGAAAATTTTATGTAACACGGGAAGTGGAAAAAATGTCCAAATCCAAATTCAACGTGGTCAACCCGGATGACATTGTTGAAAAATACGGGGCGGACACATTACGCATGTATGAAATGTTTTTAGGCCCGATTGAAATAGCCAAACCGTGGAATACGGCCGGATTGAAAGGTGTGCATAATTTTCTGAAAAAATTCTGGAGATTGTTTCATGACGAAAAAGATAATTTTATTCTATCGAATGATAAACCTTCGGAAAAAGAACTGGCTGTATTGCATAAAACCATTAAGAAGGTAACGGAAGATATTGAACAATTCTCCTATAATACGGCCATCAGTGCCATGATGATTGCCACCAACGAGTTGGCCAAGATGAAAACAAACAAAAGAGCGGTTTTAGAACCTTTGATTGTCCTCATGGAACCTTTTGCTCCGCATATAGCTGAAGAATTATGGGAAAAAGCCGGGCACAAACCTTCGGTTTCTTATGTGGAATGGCCCCAATATGAAGAACAATATTTGAAAGAAGAAACCAAAGAATATCCGGTTTCTTTTAATGGAAAAGTAAGGTTTAAAATTCTTTTACCCGCGTCGGCCGGAAAAGAAGAAATTGAAAAGACCGTATTGGCTGATGAAAGAACGGAAAAATATTTACAAGGCAAAAAACCCAAGAAAATTATTGTGGTGCCGGGCAGGATAATTAATTTTGTTGTATAATGTTTCAACCGGAAGATTTTATTTTTCATTTCAACAAAGAAGAACTGCCGGAACAATTTACAACCACCGGTGAAGCGCCTTCCAATATTGCCATTGTCAAATACTGGGGTAAAAAGGGCTTGCAAATTTCCATGAATACTTCGATCAGTTTCACGCTGACCAAAAGTAAAACCATAACCTCCGTTCATGCAAAAAAATTAAGCAAACCCCATGATGAAGTATTATTTAGCTTTTTATTTGAGAGAAAAGAAAACCCGGTTTTTAATAAGAAATTGAAAGATTTTTTCCGTCGCATAGAAGCTTATGCTCCTTATATCAAAAATTATAAATGGCATTTTGAAAGCCGGAATACTTTTCCGCATTCCAGCGGAATCGCCTCGTCGGCCAGTGGATTTGCCGCATTGGCAAAAATCATCATGGAACTGGAGCAAAAAATACGTCCTGAAAATTCACCTGAATTTCATTTGGCTAAAACATCTTTCATAGCCCGCTTGGGATCAGGAAGTGCCGCCCGGAGTGTAGCCGGTCCGGTGATGATTTGGGGCAAGCACAATGAAATAAAAGAAACTTCGGATAATTATGCCATTGTTTGGAATCATCTACATAAAAATTTCAATACAATATCCGATTTTATTATTCTGGTTGAAGAAGGAACAAAACAAGTTTCAAGCACAACCGGCCATGCGCTTATGCAGCAGCACCCCTTTAAAGAAAAACGTATTTCCATTGCCCAACAACGCGTAATTCAAACAATGAACGCTTTGGAAACAGGTGATTGGGAACAGTTCGGTAAAATATTGGAAGAAGAAGCTTTGATGCTTCATGCCATGATGATGACTTCGGATCCCTATTATTTATTGATGAAACCCGAAACTTTGAAAATTATTCAATCGCTATGGGATTATAGAAAACAAACGTCAATACCTGTTTATTTCACGCTGGATGCAGGGGCCAATGTGCATTTGATTTTTCCGGCCTCATATAATAATCAAATTAAAGATTGGTTGGAAAGTGACCTCAAATTAGACAAAAATTATATTTCCGATTATATTTCATCGTAAATTTGTCCCGGAATCATTACTGACCAAATGGGAATAAACCGTTCCAAACGGAAACAACAACAATGGATGTATAAATTCTACAAATGGCGCTATCGTCATTTGAGTGAAGAAACATATATGGCTTTCCTAAGTATAATTGTAGGTTTATTAACCGGAATGATTGCGGTTTTCATTAAAAACCTAACGCACCTTATTCAATTGGTGTTGGAATGGGACTTCATTAAATTATTTCATCATACATTGTATTTTATATTTCCGGTGATAGGAATTTTTTTAGTGGGAGTGATAGCCAAATACATTGTAAAAAGATCGGTCACGGACAGCATCCCTTTTGTCATGTATGCCATCACCCAATTAAAAAGTTACATTCCTTCACACCACACTTGGTCATCTTTGATAACCGCACCGGTAACGGTAGGTTTCGGTGGTTCTGTGGGTTTGGAAGGACCTTCAGCCATCACGGGAGCATCCGTAGGAACCAATCTTTCCAAATTTCTTCACTTAAACCTGAAGCAACGGAATTTATTATTGGCTGCCGCCACCGCCGGAACTTTTGCTTCCATTTTTAAAGCTCCCATTGCGGGTATTATGTTTGTTATTGAGATTTTCGGTTTCGATCTGACCATGTCTTCTCTTATTCCCTTGATTTTGGCATCGGTAACATCCATTCTGATGTCTTATTTCTTTTTCGGTAAAAACATACTGCTGCATTACGAAATCAATCAAGGTTATATTTTAAGTGATATTCCGATATTTATAATTTTCGGTTTTCTATCGGCCTTAATTTCCATCTATTTTATCAGAACCTATCATTACATTAAAACATCTTTTGACAATATAAAAAATGAGTGGAAGAAAAAAGTTTTAGCAGGATTTTTATTGGGAATTACCATTTATTTTTTTCCCGCCCTATATGGTGAAGGATACGAAATTATCAACCATATTTTAACAAATGACCCGGCTTATGTGATTGACAAAGTAAAATTCAGTGTAATATCGGAAGATTTTAAATGGGTAATCTTACTTATGCTGGCCCTTTTGATATTTAAAGTTATTTCCATGAGCTTAACTTTAAGCGCAGGAGGCGTTGGTGGGGTTTTTGCGCCCATGCTTTTTACGGGAAGTTTGGCGGGCTATGTATTTGTTTTAACCCTTAATCATTTTGAAATTTTGGATACTCCACTCCCAACAGAAAATTTTGTTTTGGCAGGTATGGCGGGAAGCATTGCCGGTATCATACATGCACCTCTTACTGCAGTTTTTCTGATTGCCGAAATAACCGGCGGATATGAATTGATTGTACCAATTATGCTGGTTTCGGCTATTTCATTCTTGATTTCAAAAAAGGTGCTGAAATATAATATTTATACCATTCAACTTAAAGATTTGGATGTTTTGCCCACGCATAATAAAGATAAATTAGCCGGAAAATTGATAGAATGGAAAGAAGTGCTGGAAAAAGATCTGATTACTATTACACCTGATAAAAGCTTGGGATATTTAGTTTATAATGTAATCACACACTCACACAGAAATATTTTTCCCGTAGTGGATAAAGAAAATCATTTTCTCGGAATTATCACCTTGGATGATGTGCGTCAAATTATGTTTAATAAGGATTTATACGACAAAATTTTTGTGCGTGATCTCATGCACAAAGCTCCCGATGTGATTTATTACAAAAAAGACAATTTTCAAAAAACCATCTATAAATTTCAGGCCACAGGAGCATGGAATCTTCCCGTTATATTGGAGAACGGCACTTATGTAGGCTTCATCTCCAAATCCAAGCTGTTGAGCATTTACAGAAAAAAACTCCTGGAACTCACATCCGATTAATATCCTTCCACATCATCATCCGGGTTACGCATATCGCCGCTTCCAAAAAGTTTGTTATCCTCCATCAATATCGCTTTGACGTATCCCAGTCTTTGAACTTCTCTCAAGTGATGACCGGCTTGTTGAAGACTATCCATAACCGGCGGTGAAAAACAATTTTTTTCATACATGATTTCATCAGGTAGAAACTGATGATGAAAACGTGGGGTTTGA
>JALVDN010000077.1 GCA_027008965.1 Flavobacteriales bacterium
ATATGTGATCAAAGGCAACAGGGAAAATGTTCCTCCGTTGAGTGGAAGTGTGATTACGGACGCACAACAAACTTTTGATCAATTCGGCAAGCCGGCCGTGAGCATGGCCATGAACGCCAAAGGGGCCAAAATTTGGGAAAAAATGACCACCGAAGCCTATCAGAACCAATCCACCATAGCCATTGTTTTGGATAATGTGGTGTATTCGGCACCCACGGTGAGCAATGGGCCTATCACGGGTGGACGTTCGGAGATCTACGGCAAATTCACCATAGAAGAAGCCAAAGACTTGGCCAATGTTTTAAGAGCCGGTAAACTCCCCGCCAAAGCGGAAATCATCCAATCGGAAATTGTGGGTCCCACCTTGGGGAAAGAATCCATCCGCGACAGTTTGATTGCTTTCTTTGCGGCGCTTTTGGTGGTGATGTTGTGGATGATGTTTTATTACGGAAGAGCCGGTGTGGTTGCATCCATTGTATTGCTCATCAACCTATTGTTTGTTTTTGGTGTTTTGGCCAGTTTGGGATTGGTATTAACCTTGCCCGGAATTGCCGGTATTATCTTGACTATCGGTATGGCAGTGGATGCCAATGTGCTTATCTATGAACGGATCAGGGAAGAATTGCGAAGCGGAAAAAATATTCACCAAGCGGTTGTTGACGGTTATAAAGGTTCTTTGTCTTCCATTTTGGATGCCAATATCACCACATTGATCACCGGTTTGATATTGTTCTTTTTCGGAACCGGACCCATTCAAGGTTTTGCCACCACGCTTATCATCGGTATTTTGACTTCATTGTTTACGGCCATTCTGATAAGCCGTTTGTTTATTGAAGGAACCCTGGAGAAAGGCAAAAAAATGACATTCTCCACCAAGTGGACCGAAAATCTACTCACCAATGTCAATATAGATTTTCTGGGTAAAAGAAAAGTGGCTTATGTAGTATCAGGGGCGTTGATTTTAATAAGTTTGGGTTCTATTTTCACCAAAGGGCTGAATCCCGGCGTGGATTTCGTGGGCGGACGTTCATACATTGTCCGTTTCCCGCAAAAAGTGAATACACAGGAAATTGCCAATGAGTTAGGTACTTATTTTACGGATGAAAGCGGTAGAAAAATGGCTCCTGAAGTCAAAACTTTCGGGGCCGAAAATCAGTTGAAAATAACCACTAAATACAAAATAGATGTTTCCGGCGAAGAAGTGGACAAAGAAATCCAGGAAAAACTTTTTGAAGGTTTGAAAAAATATTTACCCGACGGATATACGTATGAGGAATTTATAGGTGTGAAAGGCGAAAAACAGTACGGCATTATGCAATCCATCAAAGTGGGACCCACCATTGCTGATGACATAAAAAAAGGCGCGGTTTGGGCCATCATTTTCTCTTTGCTTGCCATTTTCCTTTACATTTTATTCAGATTTAAACACTGGACCTACAGTGCCGGCGCCATTGCCGCACTTGTGCATGACGTGACGATTGTGTTGGGAATTTTCTCCTTGACTTATTCCATCATGCCTTTTGACATGGAAGTGGATCAAGCGTTTATTGCGGCCATTTTGACAGTGATAGGTTATTCATTGAACGATACGGTGGTGATTTTTGACCGCATCCGGGAATTTTTCAAAATTCACATTTCTTGGCCCGTAGAGAAAGTAATAAACCGTGCATTGGGTAGCACACTGTCCAGAACTTTGAATACTTCCTTCACAACGTTTATTGTGTTGGTAGTTCAATTTATTTTTGGTGGAGAAAGCATTCGCGGATTTGTTTTCGCTTTGATTATAGGTATTATTGTGGGTACTTATTCATCCCTCTTTGTGGCAACACCTGTGATGTATGATTTAAACAGGTTATTCGGCAAGAAAAAAGAGGATGATAAGAAATAAATTTTCATTTTATAAACAAAAAGCCGCCTTTTTCGGGCGGCTTTTTTTATGGAATTGTTGTGGAAGGATAAATTATTTTCTTCCCGTCATTTTTTCGGGACGTACATAGCGGTCAAACTCTTCTTCGGTCAAATAGCCCAATTCAAGCGCCGCTTGTTTTAAGGTTTTATCCTCTTTATAGGCCTTTTTAGCTATTTCGGCGGCTTTTTCATATCCAATGACCGGGTTGAGTGCCGTTACTAACATAAGTGAATTATCCAAGTGTTCTTTTATGCGTTTGTAATTGGGTTGAATTCCTTTCACCAATTTTTCGGTGAACGAAACAACCGCATCGGCTATCAGATCGGCACTTTCCAAAGCATTTTTGATCATCATGGGTTTGAAAACGTTCAATTCAAAATGGCCTTGTGCACCGCCTACACTCACCGCCACATCATTTCCCATTACTTGCGCGGCCACCATGGTGAGCGCTTCGGCTTGTGTGGGATTGACTTTTCCGGGCATGATGCTACTACCGGGTTCATTGGCCGGAATAATGATTTCACCAATACCTGAACGCGGTCCGGATGCCAACATGCGGATATCGTTTCCTATTTTGTTCAGTGACACGGCAATTTGCTTCAAAGCGCCATGTGTTTCCACGATGGCATCATGAGCGGCCAGGGCTTCAAATTTATTTTCGGCTGTTTTAAAAGGCAGGCCGGTGAATTCGGCGATGTATTGGGCTACTTTTTCGGCATATCCTTCAGGTGTGTTGATGCCGGTTCCTACGGCGGTTCCACCCAATGCCAATTCGCTCAAATGTTCCAAAGTGTTTTTCAGCGCACGTATGCCGTGATCCATTTGTGAAACGTAGCCCGAAAATTCTTGACCCAAGGTCAAAGGCGTGGCATCCATAAAGTGTGTGCGACCGATTTTTACAACATCCATGAAGGCTTCCGACTTTTCTTGAAGTGCGTCACGGAGTTTCTCCAAAGCGGGAATGGTTTTTTCTACCAGTTTTTTATATAGGGCAATATGCATCGCCGTTGGGAAAGTGTCGTTGGAGGATTGGGATTTGTTTACATCGTCATTGGGGTGAAGCAAACGTTTGCCTTCACCGAGTTTGTTGCCCAGCAGCACATGCGCCCGGTTGGCTATCACTTCGTTTACATTCATGTTGGTTTGCGTGCCCGAACCGGTTTGCCACACCACGAGCGGAAAATGTTCATAAAGTTTACCTTCCAGCATTTCGTCGGCTACTTGTGCGATTAAATCTCTTTTTTGTTTGTCTAAGATTCCCGCATCATGATTGGCATAAGCGGCGGCTTTTTTTAAAATGGCATAGGCATCAATGATTTCTTTGGGCATGGATGCGGGCGGTCCGATGCGGAAATTTTGGCGTGAACGTTCGGTTTGAGCGCCCCAGTATTTGTCGGCCGGGACTTTTACTTCGCCCAACGTGTCTTTTTCAATTCTGTATTTCATTTTTTTATTTTAAAGTTATGAAAAATCGGTGCTTGCGGATTTGAGGATTGTCAGGAAAGATTGAAAAACGGGAAGATTGTTGTTGAATATATGTTTGGTGTAACTCATCTACGTTACTCATTTGCAGTTAATTATTTTTTTATAAATTTGATTATGAACAACGTATTATTAAAAGCTCTTTTATTCACAATTCTTTTTGCTATTTTATGTATTCCCATATTCTTTATAAAATCAACATCAAAAAAATATAAATTATTATTTCTACTATTATTTTCGGTATTTACGCTTAATATCTTATTAATTTCAGGTGCCAAATTGAACTTTGGTTTAAATTATAATTGGACAGGTAAAATTCTAGCAACGGCCTTTGTGTTGGGAGTAGTATTTTTCTTAAAAAGAAAAAATGAAAAATTTGATTTCGGATTAACCTTAAAACAAAAGAAAGGCTCGCTGAAACCAGTAATTATAGTATTTACGGTTTATTTTCTTATAGAGTTTATTGTTGCACATCAATTTTTTGGAAAATCTACTTTTAATATAGAAAGTCATATATTTCAAATGACACTCCCGGGTATCTCGGAAGAAATTATCTATAGAGGTTTTTATTTGGGGATTTTAAATAGATTATTTCCTAAAAAATGGTTTGTTTTCAATACCCCGATGGGATATGCATCAATTGTTGTTACTTTAATGTTTGCTTTGTCCCATGGATTGAGTATCACGCATAATTTTCAAGTAAATTTCAACTTCTACTCCATGTTAATACCTTTTATATTCGGATTAGTTGTTGTTTGGATGCGAGAAAGAACCGGAAGTATATTATTGCCTGTTATTTTTCATAATTTGACTAATGAATTGGGTCTTTTGATAATGAATTTTAAAGTTTAAAGTAATTAAGTTTTTCCTTTCATTATGCGCCAGGGATGGGAGCGTTATGAGGCGAAGGGCAAGCCGATTGTTTTTGTGCTTGTGAGCAGGCTCCGAAGTTCATGAGGAGACATCGCAGCAAGCCATACAAAAACCGGCTTGCCCGAGCCGAATTCAAGCGGACAGCCCG
>JALVDN010000078.1 GCA_027008965.1 Flavobacteriales bacterium
GATTACGCCGACGCCTTCGGTAGATATTTTACCGGATGTTACGGCTTGCGATTCCTATACCTTGCCAAGTTTAACCAACGGGGATTATTACACGGGTTCTGGTGGCACAGGCACGCAACTCAATGCGGGTGATGATATTACAAGCACTCAAATCATTTATATTTACGCATCGAATGGTTCTTGCTCAAACGAAAGCAGTTTTCAAGTAACGATTACGCCGACGCCTTCGGTAGATAGTTTATCGGATGTTACGGCTTGCGATTCCTATACTTTACCGGCTTTAACCAACGGCGATTATTACACCGGTTCGGGCGGCACAGGCACGCAACTCAATGCGGGTGATGATATTACAAGTACGCAAACGCTTTATATTTACGCATCGAATGGTTCTTGCTCGAATGAAAGCAGTTTTACGGTTACGGTCACACCGACGCCTTCGGTGGATACCTTGCCTGATGTTACGGCTTGCGATTCCTATACCTTACCAAGTTTAACCAACGGGGATTATTACACGGGTTCGGGCGGCACGGGCACACATTTATTGCCCGGTGATAATATTACAAGCACGCAAACCATTTATATTTACGCATCGAATGGTTCTTGCTCAAACGAAAGCAGTTTTCAAGTAACGATTACGCCGACGCCTTCGGTAGATATTTTGCCGGATGTTACGGCTTGCGATTCCTATACCTTGCCAAGTTTAACCAACGGGGATTATTACACGGGTTCTGGTGGCACGGGCACACATTTATTGCCCGGTGATAATATTACAAGCACGCAAACCATTTATATTTACGCATCGAATGGTTCTTGTTCGAATGAAAGCAGTTTTATGGTTACCGTAAATATCACTCCAACAGTTGATGTATTGAATGATGTTTCAGCAGTTAATGAATATGTTTTACCTCCACTTAATTCAGGTGAATACTTTACGGAATCTATGGGGCAAGGTGTACAATTATATCCGGGAGATATAATTGATGAATCACAGACCATTTACATTTATGCAGACAATGGTGGTTGTTTTGATGAAAGTTCTTTTAGAGTAAACATTTCTTATAAACTAATTATCCCTAAATTTTTTACACCGAATGGAGACGGATTTAATGATACTTGGGGAATAAAACATACAAAATTATTAAGTGAATTAGATAAAATTTACATTTACAATCGCTATGGTAAATTGCTTAAAATTATAAGAGCAAATATAGATACTTGGGATGGAACATATAATAATAAACCTTTACCTGCTGATGATTATTGGTATAAGCTGGATATTAATAATGGAAGGATATATACCGGGCATTTTGCTTTGAAGCGGTAAAATTATTTGTAACATAAGTTCTGATGACTATTTGGATTTACATTATAAACATGCGGACAAGGTTGGCTGGATTTGGGAGAACAACTTGATAAAAAAAAGAAGCCTGCAAATAGAATTAAAATAACGATTTTTTTAATAATCATAACAAAATTGTTTTTTATTTGAACATGTAAAATTATTAAAAATTATGATATCAAGATATCAATATACCAAAAACCGGTGTCCCAATTGGTATTTTTGACCTTTTTGTTATAATGGTTTTGGTCTTTTTTGCTACAAGGTTTGTAAGTTTTAAAAGTTTTTTCACCTAATCTGAATGTTATTGGATGGCTAAAATCCGGACTATCGTAAACAAAGGTATGAAATTCACCGTTTTCACCGCACCAATCGACGTCTTCCGGCAAATCATTTAAAAAATTTTCATTATAAATTCTACCGACGAAACTCTCGTCTAAAACTTTGGCGTTAGTACTGACTACAACTGCTTTTATACCGGATTGAATAATTTTGCTTGCCAATTCTTTGGTAGTGTGTCCCCATATTGGAAAACCGGTTTGCATCTCTATTTTTTGCATTTGTTTTATACGATAATCTTTAAGATCTTCTAAAAAAATATCGCCAAAATACACTTTACCATAGCCTTGTTGTTTTAAATATTCCAAATGTTCTTGCATAATTTTGTTGTAAGTTACCATATCTACATCTTTGGCAAGCGGAATTTGATGTAACGGAATACCTAAAATTTCGGCTTGTTTTTTTAACAAATAGATATGTAAGCCATGCATAGAAACACGGTTAAAATCTTTATTTACAGTCGTCAATAACAAATCGGGTTTTTGCTCATTTTTAATGAGTTGGTGTAGGGTATAGGCGGCATCTTTACCGCTGCTCCAACTGAGAATTGTTTTCATAAATCATCTGGGGTTATCGGGTAAACTTCGGCGTTTTGATGAATTAAATAGATTTTTTTGTTGGATAAACGCAAACATTTATATCGTGTTCGGCGTTTTTCTTGCAATTGATAAACTACCCCGTTGGGTAAGGCAAAAATTTGTCCCGGTTGTAATTCAAAAACATATTTGGTTTTATCGTCAGCTTTTTCATTGTATCGTGAAAGTTTTAAATACAAATTGCCATCTCCGGCTGTACTGGCTTTTGGATTTGAGGCATATGTTTTAAGTTCCGGTATGATATCTTCCGGAAAAATGTCGGGCCGAATAAATTTAAGTAACAAGTTTCCAAAAGTTTGTTTCCATTCTGCACCATGAGGTTTTACTTTATGTCCGTAATGTTTGTAAGTTAAAAAATGGGCTATTTCGTGCAAAAGCGTAATTAAAAATTGATATTGGTTTAGATTGTAATTCACACTGATTTGATGTTTACGAGATGATAATTTGCGATAATCACCCAGTTTACTGCTTCGTGATTTGGTGATTTTTAAATGCAATTCTTTATGGGCAAACAATATTTTGACCACATCATCAACGGCGGTTTCAGGTATGTATTTTTTTAAGATATCTATGGCGTCTTGCATAGTTAGTTCAATGGAATATTTATAGTTATAGGAATCATAACATTGTGGATATAAGATCCGTCAATAATTTCCGATAAACCGATAATAGCATCAAAGTCAAGCGTGAGTCCGTTGCCAAAACGAAAGCCGAATCCGCCTAGTAAACGCTCATCAAAATCGTTGATATTCAAATTACCTTGATGTTCGATTAATAAAGCCGGAATATAACCGGCAGAAATATAAAATTGTTTAATAATATTGAGATGTCCCGTTAATTCCAAATCGAGATAGCCTAAATTTATATCCAAAGCGTTGATAGTAAAAACGGCAGCATTCAGGTCTTTATGAATATTGGTTTTGTCATAATTAAAATTTAGTTTAAGAGATGCAACCCCACCATCTAACTTAATGAAAACACCAAATTTATACATAGCAACATAGTCAGCTAATTGGGGTTGTCCTTGAACGACATCGTCACCATTTAATATGCTGTTAATATTAGTGTTGAGCTTCAAATCGGGTAGAATAGCCGTAGAAATGTTTAAACCGGCAGTTAGTCCGTAGCGAAATTTGACTTGTGCATGATTGTTAATACTTGTTATGAATAATAGAAAAATTATTAGTCGTTTCATGATTAATATCGGTATGCTTCAATAAACGGCTAAGATAAATAAATTTTAGATTTATTAAAAAAAAGACCGCCATTTAAGACGGTCTTTTTTTTAAAGATTTTATGATTTTTAAAAAATACCTAAAAACTTCTTACGTTTTTTCTTTTTAGGTTTTACCGGTTTGTCATGGCTGTGGTCAACAATGGTTAATTCTTTCATAATGTGTTGACAATTGGCAAATTTGTAGATGACAAACAATACGGCATGGTCTGTTACGTGAATACTGCGGGCTATCTCAGGTCTGTAATAAACATCTTCCATCACGCCTTCCCAAACCCCATCAAAGGCTAACCCGATATGTTCACCGCGAGCATTGAGAATAGGGCTGCCCGAATTGCCACCGGTAATATGATTAGTCGCTAAGAAATCGGTGACCAGAGTGCCGTCCTTTTTGTTGGCATAGCGACCATAATCGTGTTGTTCATAAAGTTCTATGATTTTTTTGGGCAAATCAAATTCAGGATCATTAGGTTTGTATTTTTCAATAGCGCCATACAAATGTGAAAAAGGTTTATAAAATACAGCATCACGTGGTTCGTAGCCTTTTATTTTTCCATAGGCTACCCGCATGGTAAAATTAGCATCAGGATAAAAAAGTTTATCAGGGAAAACCAGCATTTGCGCTTTCATGTATTTTCCCATTAAATCATTGATTTCTTCATTGATTTTAGCTACGGGTTTACCGACTTTTTCGTCTGTCCATTTTTGTTGGGCAGCCAGCAATTTATAGGCAGGATCACTGTCAAGAAGTTGGGCAAATTCTTTGCTGTCTTTGGCTGCAAAAAGTTTGTCAAGACCTTCTTTGCTACTTAGTAGTGATTGGCTGTAAAGTTCATCAGCCAATTGTTGCGGCGTTTTGCCTTGTAAAGCGTT
>JALVDN010000079.1 GCA_027008965.1 Flavobacteriales bacterium
GGTGCATATGAAGGGCAAGTCATCCGATTGAAAGGCAAAGGAGGAAAAGGAATCAACGGAGGCCCGGACGGCGATTTATACATCACCATCCACACCATGAACTATCCGGGATTCAAAAGAGAAGGAGCCGATTTATACACCGAGATGGAAATTGACGATGTGACGGCGGTTCTCGGAGGTAAAGTCCCGCTAAGCACCCCCACCGGAATTATCCAAATGGCCATTCCTCCCGGAACTTCCTGCGGAAAAAAATTGCGCGTGCGCGGAAAAGGACTACCCGTTTACGGACAAGACGGACAATTCGGTGACTTATATGTTACAACCAAAATCGTTGTTCCCAAAAATATCAGTGAAGAAGAAAGAAAACTTTATGAACAAATAAAAAATCTCAGAAAATGATAAGAAATCAATGTTTGGTAGACTATAATTATTATAACACGCCTGCATTCATAGCAGACTTCATAGAATTTTTAGTACGAAGTCAAATGAATGTATATGCCTCCGATGTTTTTGAACTATTGGAATTGGAAACAGAAGAAGAGTTTTCAAAAGCGCTTGAAAAAGCCGTTCAAACAATGCAAAAAGCCGGTATTCCGGTAGAAGAACACATCATGCCGGTATATTCCGACTACCATCATCAAATCATCATAGATTATAAAATGAGTCCGTTGGCTTTCGGAATGCTTACTTTTTATACGGAACCCGTGAGAGAAAACATTGCCAGACTACAAATTGAATGGATCAAACGGGCTTTGCGATAGATATCTACCCAATCATTTTACTATCTTTGTTTCCAAATTAAAAATCAAAATCTCGTATGAAAAAATTAGTGTTACTATTAAGTTTTATTGTCTTAGCATGGGGATGCCAAAACGCACCGGAGGAAAAAACAGCTTTTGCCGATATTCAGGAATTGGCCAAAAACTATCATGAAATCCAAAAGATTGAAGAAGAAATGAAAGCCAAAGAAACGGCATTCCAAAAAAAATATGACAGTATAGGAAAAGTGCTACAGTCCAAATATGAAAACTTCTTGAAAAGAGCCAACAAAATGCCGCAAAAAAAAGCACAGGAAGAATACAACAGTTTGATGGCTGAACAACAACAATTAGGCATGCAACAACAGCAAGAACTCCAAAATCTGCAAAACGAACTGGCCGAAAAAAGAGATAAAGCTTTGAAAAATATGGAAGATAAGATCACCGAATACGGAGAAAAAAAAGGTTATACCTACATCTTCAACAAAGGCGATTTCGGGATTTTGTATGGCGATAAATCCAAAGATATCACGGACGAATTAAAAAACTATTTGAATGACAATCAATCCGGTTCAAAGCCGGAAAAAAACCAGAAAGAGGACACCAAGGAAAATTAACATTTCATGTTCTCTTTAATAAATCATATTATTTCAAAATAAATTTATATTTTAGATGCCGTAATTTTAAACCTTTCTTATGAAAAAGGCATCTACGCTTGCGGCTTTATTAACCGGCATTCAATCTTTATCGGCACAGGAAGACTCGGGAAACATCACACAACTCATTGAAGAAAAATTCAAGCCTATTGCCGATTTTTGGGGCGGACTTGTTTTTTATGAAATCCCCATAGGTTCTTGGAACATTCCTTTGATTTTGATTATTTTATTGGGCGGTGCCACATTTTTCACTTTATATTTCGGTTTTCCTCAATTTAAACTATTTAAAACCGCTATCAAAGTTGTGGCCGGAAAATATGATGATATAGACCGGCATTCATCCATGCCCGTTGCAGGTGATCCTACTCCGACTAAAGGAAATGATATTCCTGAAACCATCAAAGTGGAAGGCGAACATATTGGAGAAGTTTCTCACTTTCAAGCCCTCTCGGCAGCACTTTCCGCAACCGTTGGATTGGGAAATATAGCAGGGGTGGCCGTAGCCATAGCCATTGGAGGACCGGGAGCCACTTTTTGGATGATTTTGGCGGGACTACTCGGAATGGCATCCAAATTTACGGAATGCACGCTCGGGGTCAAATATCGTGATATTGGCCCTGACGGAACGGTTTACGGAGGCCCCATGTATTATCTCCGGAAAGGATTGGCAAAAATGGGAAAAGGATCACTCGGGAAATTTCTCGCCGCATTTTTTGCAGTAATGGTTATTGGAGGATCTTTCGGCGGAGGAAATATGTTCCAAGCCAACCAATCTGCCGCCCAGTTTAAAAAACTTTTCGGGCTGGGAGGTGATACGGGTTTTTATTTCGGTATTCTGCTGGCCATTCTTGTTGGAGTGGTAATCATTGGCGGAATCAAACGGATAGGTAAAGTGGCAGAAAAAATTGTCCCCTTTATGGCTGTGATTTATGTAGGTGCCGGCTTGGTGATTTTGGCATTAAATTTCAATTTAATACCTGATGCATTTTTATTGATATTTAAAGGCGCTTTCACCCCTGAAGCCGGACTGGGAGGTTTTATCGGTGTGATGATTCAAGGTTTCAGAAGAGCCACCTTCTCCAACGAAGCAGGGGTGGGATCCGCCGCCATCGCCCACTCGGCCGTAAAAACAAAATACCCGGCCAGTGAAGGTATTGTAGCTTTGCTGGAACCATTCATCGACACGGTAGTCATATGTACCATGACCGCTTTGGTGTTGATTGTCACCAACCTGAAATACGACTTGTTCAGTTACGGCGACCCCGCCGTGAAGGGGAAAGGAGTTGAACTCACCGCGACGGCTTTTGATATGGTGATACCCCATTTTTCAATCATTCTCACCATCGCCGTGATTTTGTTTGCTTTCTCCACCATGCTTTCTTGGTCTTACTACGGCTTGCAAGGATGGATGTATCTTTTCGGTAGAAGTAAAAAAGCCGACTTAACTTATAAATTTCTTTTTCTATTCTTTGTAGTTGTTGGCGCTTCCGTAAAATTGGGTTCGGTTCTTGATTTTTCCGACGCCATGATTTTTGCCATGGTATTTCCCAACATCATTGGCATTGTATTGCTGGCACCCGAAGTAAAGGAAGAACTGAAAAAATATCTGAACGTCATCAAGCGAAAAGAAAGCTCGTCATAAGTGAAAATTTTTTCCCGTTTTCCCGAAATGAACCTGCGCCAAAGGCGCATGGTTTTGTTTTTGATTGTCCTCAATGTTTCATTGTTTATTGCATACATATCGTTTGACCGATTCACATCCACGAAAAAAACTTATTCCGTTCAAACGGATTCATCCTACCGGAAAATGTATGATTCGCTGGTAAAATCATCACAAGCCCGGCAAGCAGAAATCAAATCTTTTAATCCCAATTTTTTAACCGACTACCGGGCCTATATTTTAGGTATAGACACCGTAGCGCTCAAAAAAATCAGGGCTTTCCGTGAAAAAGGTAAATACTTTCAATCCAAAGAAGCGTTTAAAAAAATAGCGGGAATAGATGACAGTCTGTTTCAAAAATTGGAACCCTATATACGTATTCCGGTTTTCCGTTCCAAAAAGAAAAAAACCTACCAACCTTTTTACAAAACCGGAAATGAACCTAAAACCGACATCAACACCGCCACCAAAGAACAATTGATGCAGGTTTACGGAATAGGCGAAAAATTATCGGAAAGGATTATCCGTTTGCGCAATAAATTGGGCGGTTTCACCATTCGAGAACAACTGAAAGACATCTATGCCCTTTCGCCCGAAGCATATAACAATCTTTGGGAAAAATTTGAAATTCAAACACCGAAAAAAATAACCCGGAAAATACCGCTCAACTCCGCCGACATCATCACCTTGGCCGAAAATCCTTATATCAATCAGGATTTAGCCGAAAAAATTTATGAATACCGGAGTTTGCACGGACCATTTAAAAATTTTGAAGAACTCAAAAAAATTCCAGGATTCCCGCGAGATAAATTCCGGAGAATTGTTTTATATTTAGAGCTTAAATAACATACGCCGATGTGGACCTTTGATTATACCGAAGAACAAAAACACATAGAAGAAGCCATCAGGGATTTTGCCAAACATCACATACTTCCCTATTACATGGAATGGGATGAAAAACAAATTTTTCCGCGCGATCTTTTTAAAAAACTCGGCGAACTGGGTTTTATGGGGGTGATTATCCCGGAAGAATACGGCGGTTCCGGAATGAATTATCAAGATTATGTAACCGTCGTGGATGTCATTTCTCAAATCGACCCTTCCATCGGACTTTCCGTGGCGGCACACAACTCACTTTGCACCAATCATATTTATGAATTCGGAAACGAAGAACAAAGAAAGAAATGGCTCCCCAAGCTCGCCTCCGGCGAATGGATAGGCGCATGGGGATTGACCGAACACAATACCGGTTCGGATGCCGGTGCCATGAGCACCACCGCCGT
>JALVDN010000080.1 GCA_027008965.1 Flavobacteriales bacterium
TTTATCTTGCCAAAAAGATTTTAAGTCGGGATAGCCGTTTAATGTAAGCGGTGTTTTCATTTCCAATCTATAGGGCATAATCAAATCCAAAGGTCTCAACACTCCGTACAAACCGGAAATGATACGCACTTTATCTTGAAGTTTATCCAAATGCACAGGCGGAAAGCTTTCAATATCCAATCCTTTGTAGGTGTCACCGTCGTAGAGAAAAATGGCGGGATAGGCTCCATCTGTTGTCCATTCTTGAAAGCGTTTATAATTGAGTTCTGCCAATTTTTCAGAAAGACCCATTAAATCTGCCAAATCCGAAGGTGAGAGTTTTTTCAAATGTTCAACCAAGCGGGTTGCTTCTTCTTTGAACACGGGTTCGGTGAAATTCAGACTTTCGGGAAAACTTCTTTTTTCATTCAACTTTTTGGCGGGTGAAACCACTGCTTTCATTTGACATGCTGTTTTGAAACAAAACTATAACAAAATTGTGCCATTTTTTATTTCAATGAATAAAAAATTATTATAAGGTTTATAGAAAATTTTTATATGATTAGATTACTTTAAGACTCAATTCAACTATTCGACTTTAAATATTTTTTTTGAATTCAGTTCAATCTTTTGTGAAATAAAAAAGACCGCTCTTCTGAGCGGTCTTTTTTATTAATTTTCAAATACTTATCTGATTATGATTTTGGTTTGCAGAGTTTTCTTTTCACTGCTCAATTGAAGCATATAAACTCCTGATTGCAAGTTTTCTACATGAATGATATTGTCATCAAATTGACCTTCTAAAACAAGCTTTCCACTCATGTCAAAAATCTTGTAGTTTTTCATTTTTTTATCACGCATAATGACTTGCAATAATCTATCGGCAGGAACAGGAGATACTTGCAAATCGGGAATGGTAATATTACTATCATTAGGATTACTAAAGGTGATTCCATTTGCATTCAAACAAAAATCAGTAGATTCACTACTTCCGAATGAACCGCCTGATGCTAATATGGTTCCGTCGGAAACTTTTTTCAGTTCATATGATCCGTTTCCGTATCCACAGCACATGCCATCGCCATAAACATCATAGATAGTGAAAGTGTAACAACCTGCATCCAAGCATCCGTTAATATAAATGGTAGATCCATCAGGCTCATTTCCGTATGTTCCACCTTGCGAAACCACATTACCGTTTGCATCAAAAAGTTTCCAACTGGTTTCTTCGGGATAATTATCAAAGGTGAGTCTCAATTGAATGTCCGTACAAGTATTTTGCGTTGCTGAAGCATTAAAATTGAAGGCATCCACAGCCATATCACCTTTCCAAGTTGAACCGGTCAAACCGTTGAATCGCAATTTCACTACTTGGCCGGCATAGGATGAAACATCCACATTAGCTGTGTACCATGCATTGCCTTGGTTACCGGATTTACTCCAAACAGTGGTCCATGATTGCCCATTGTCAGTAGAAAGTTCTAGTTTTAAACTACCCATTTTGCTTGCATCACCATACATATGATATTTGAAACTAATAGTAGCCGATACCATTCCACTCAAATCAAAACACGGACTGTTAAGAATGGTTCTTTTATATGAATAATTAGGTGATGAAGATTCTACATAAATGTAGTAAGTTCCTTCCGCCGCTCCCGAAGGTCCGGTACCGGATGAAGGAGTACTTCCCGATTTTAATGTCCAGTCAAAATCATCGTTGGTATCTTGTGTCCATGAACCGAAAGTATTTTCAAATCCTTGATGATAAGGAAAACTTGTAACGGTCACATCGCAAGAGCCTGTATTTCCTCCGGAACCTGCAATCAAATTGACCGTATAATCTTCCACTTCTCCGTAAGAAAATGTTTCACAAGGTCCCGGAATTCCATTATATTTCATGGATACACGCATTCTGGTAGATCCTTCAGTAGCAGACGATGGCACTGTAAATGTTCCGCTTACCGGAGAATTCTTAGTAGGAGATAAACTCCAAACCAATTCACCCGAGTCTTCAAAGTCCCCGTCACCATTGTAATCAATCCAAACTGCATAAGCTTCACTATAAACCGTACCTGTCCATTTGGGAGTGATCGTAATGGTATAAGTTCCACCCAATGATAAATCCGTGCTAATATTCGTAAAATCCGAATAACCACCACCTCCGGTAGAAGAATTATCTATTGTATTGAGTTGAACGCGTTGTATATATTCATCGGCAACACTATTTCCTTTGGAACTACAATAGGATGACGGAGAACCGTAAGGGGCACCTACACCAACTGCATACCAAGCATTGGTTACACTTTGTTCTTCCTGTGAACCGGCACCATATAAATCTTTTGCCGCTTGAATGGTATATGTTCTGGCATCGGCATAATTGGTTGAAGATGTCATATATACACTTTCGGCGCGAAAAGCAATTTTGGCAGCTTTTGTGATGCCTATTCCAGTGACATTATAATTGTCGTTATTATCATTGGTTCCCGATCCTCCTACTGTTAACAAATAAAACCAATGATTGAGCACACCACTATTTGTATGAACTCCTCCATTATCGCCCGAACCTGAATACCAGTTTTGACCTTGATAGGTATCGGGTTGACCTTCGGATTTAGGATCACTCATCGAACGAAGAGCTTGATGACCGGATCTTCTTTCAATATCTTCACCTATCAACCAAGTTTGTTTATTTGGATCAGCAAAATATTCCACACATGCTCCCCATATATCCGAAAATCCTTCATTCAATGCTCCCGATTCATAAGAATAAGTCAAATTAGCCGTATGTTCACACACAGCATGACCAATCTCGTGTGCGGCAACATCTAATGAAGTCAATGCATCAAAATATGTCCCACTACCATCACCATAAGTCATTACACTTCCATTCCAAAAAGCATTGTCATAATCTCTATCATAATGAACATAGCTTTTAATTTTGGCACCATTTCCGTCGTAACTGTTTCTATTATGTACATTTTTCCAATAATCATAGGTCATTTGAGCACCCCAATGTGCATCTAATGCTGCATTATCTTTATCTGCATTATCATATTCCGAAGCGGACCAATAATTATCATTATCCACAAAGTCAGTAGCTTGGCTATAATTGGTTCCTTGATGCATATTGTAAGTTTCAATACCATTTCCCCTTGAATAATCACGTAATCTGTAACTTCCGTTATAACTATCGGTTTTGATAGAACGTTGTCCGCTATACCTTGTATCAGCCGTACCGGTGGCTACAGCATGTTTAATTATTTTATCTTCATACAATATTTTTCCATTATGTGCATCTACATAAATATAAGACCTTCTAACGGGATCTACTGCATAAATATCAAATTTGAATGCAAGTCTTGCGCCTTCAAAAGACTTTGAATCTTTGTTTTTAAAATCCGGCAAAATAACCAACTTTCCACGAGGGAATGAGTAATTCATCATATGTGCTTCTTCCGGAATTTCCCATAGATATTTCTTGGCTCCAACATAGTGTAGCGCACGTTGAAATGCTTGGTTTTCCGATAATGCCGGTTGTACATTTACATTATATACAGGAAAAAAATCACCACTAACACTTTGGATTCTTCCATTTTTTTCATGAGCCGTGAGCGCGGAAAATTCAATAGGAATTCCCCTATATCGTTGTTGCAAACGGTAGTGAATGAAACCCAAATCATCTGAAAATTGTTTCACAATTATAAAATCTGTTTGAGAACCTGATTTAAAATATTGACCTAACCATGTTGAAACATTAGTGGCATTAATTCTAACACCGGAAGGAATGCTTATCACTTTGGGATAAGCATCTTGTTGAGCATTTCCAACAAAGGAAAACAAAATTAAAATGAATAAAGAGAGTGTTCTTTTCATAATTTGATAATTTTAAAATTAGTCCGGTGTAAAAATATATCATTCATTCTATAAGACAAAAACTTTAACCTTCCTTAAAATTATTTAAAATAAAATGAAACATAAGCATTTTCCTAACCAAGCAAAACACACATTTTACAGCATCCTCAACAAAAGCATATATTAAATAAAAAATCAACCGCCAATGGCGGTTGATTTTATTATATTAAATCATTAAGAATTATACCAAATACGGATCTATCGGATCGTTCTCAAATGTCAAATACGGATCTATTGGATCGTTCTCAAATGTCAAATACGGATCTATTGGATCATTATCAAATGTCAAATACGGATCTATCGGATCATTGTCAAATGTCAAATACGGATCTATCGGATCGTTCTCAAATGTCAAATACGGATCTATCGGATCGTTCTCAAATGTCAAATACGGATCTATCGGATCGTTCTCAAATGTCAAATACGGATCTATCGGATCGT
>JALVDN010000081.1 GCA_027008965.1 Flavobacteriales bacterium
CGGCTATGGAGTAGGCGATGTACAAGACCAACTCAACCAATGTTATACAACAAAAAGTGAGCTTCTTCTGAAAAAAACATATAATTCACATAATCAGTATTTGGATGTTTGGCTAAAAACCGGGATCATCGGGTTTTTATATTTTTCATTCTTTATCTTTTTTCTCATCATGAAAAGCATTAAGAATAAAAAATTTTTACCCCTAGCCATCATATTGCTTTATTCAACAGGTTTCCTGTTTGAAAATATTTTGTCACGACGTTCGGGTGTTATTCTTTTTTATTTTCTAATATGTTTCTTTATTGCTTTCAATAATAAACGGGAAACAACAAACTCAAAATAATCGGGTTATCCACATATATTATTAAAAAATAAACTTCAAGATGCTTATTATTACTTATTTTTGGATAACGATATAGTTTTAGATGACTAAAAAGAAAGTACTTTTAATCGGTCCCTTGCCTAAACCCATAACAGGTGAAAGCATTTGCAATGAGCTGATTGCAACCAAATTGGAGGATTTTTCAGGTGACTTCAAGGTAGATGTTATCGACACCGCACATAAATCATTTCATGAACAAATAGGAAATTTCAGCTTATGGAAAGTTTTAGCTGGAATCAAGCCCTATTTCAAATCCCACAAAATCTTTAAAAATGACATCGTTTACATAACTATAGGTCAAACCTTTTTGGGTGTATTAAAATATGCACCTTTTCTTTTACTTGCCGATTTTCTCAATAAAGAAATAATTATCCATGTGCATGGAAATTACCTTGGCCAACAGTATCAAAACTTGAAAGGCATAAAAAGAAAAATCTTTAAAAAGCTGATTCAAAAAGCTCAAAAAGGAATTGTTTTATCCGGGCGTTTAAAAGCAAACCTATTGCCTTTTTTGAATGAAAAAAAAATTTATGTGTTGCACAATTTTGTTGAACGGAATCTATTGGAAATTTCTCTTGATGAAATAAAAAATAAAGATACTTCCAAACTGAAAATCGTTTTTCTCAGTAATCTGATGACAGAAAAAGGCATTTTTGATTTACTGGAAAGCTTAAAACAACTGGCTCAACAAAATATGCAATTTGAAGCCCATATAGCAGGAAACATAGACCCCGCTCAAAAAAATAAATTTTTGAAATATATAAAGCAAATACCAAACTTAAAATATTGGGGAGTAGTGAGGGGCAAAGAAAAAAAACAACTTTTACTATCTTCAAATGTATTTGTATTTCCGTCTTATTATAAATTGGAAGGTCAACCCATCGCCCTATTGGAGGCGATGGCCACCGGCAATATAGTGTTAACAACCAAACACGGAGGTATCCCGGATATATTCTCGGAGAAAAACGGTTTTTTTATCCAAAAAAAATCACCCGATTCCATTACAAGTAAATTAATTATGATCAGTCAAAAACTACCCACCTTGAAACCCATGATGCTTGAAAATAGTTTATACGTGAAAAACAACTTCAGCGAAGAAAAATTTTTAGATAACTTATCCTCCATTTTCAAAGCTTGAATACAATTTTTATAGCAAACTTTAATATATTTGACATAAGAGAAGGTTGTGAAAAATGCAAAGCGGATTATTTACAAATCATCAGGCAAATGAAACGGATATTTTGACTTTATTCCAAACTTTTCATTTAATGGTTACATGCCTTTAAAACATCGCTTTTGAAATACAAAATCACCATAGTAGCACTCAATTTCTACCCCGAAGACACCGCCATAGGACTTTATACAACCCAATTGGCCGAGTATTTAAACGAAAATAATTTTGAAGTGCAAGTAATCACCGGTTTCCCCTACTACCCCCAATGGAAAACAAAAGAAGAATACCGGAACAAACCCAAAAGATTCATCGAAAATCATCAAGGAATCAAAATCATACGCTACAAACAATATGTTCCGCAACACCCCACCTTTTTCAAACGGATTTTGCATTTGCTGGATTTCACCCTCGGCACTTGGCTCAACGCCTCAAAAATAAAAGAAAGTGATTTGGTCTTCACAGTGGTTCCGTTCACCACCTCCATCCTTGTAGGAAACAAAATAGCCCGCAAGACAAAATCCAAACACTGGGTGCACATCCAAGACTTTGAATTTGACGCCGCCGCCGAAACCAATTTAATCGGCCACAAAAAATTCATTTTTCAAATCCTCTTTTGGATAGAAAGGAAACTCCTCCTCAAACCCCACGCCCTGAGCACCATCAGCCGGGCCATGCTCCAAAAACTCAAACAAAAAACACAAAACAAAAAACCCGCCTTCCTCTTGCCCAACTGGGTGGATATCCACTTCATTAATCCGCAAAAAGCCAAACCGCATCCTTATTTACAATCCGGAAAATTCAAAATCCTATACGCCGGCAACATCGGCGAAAAACAAGATTGGAACCTATTTTTGGAAGTAGCCCGAAATATCAATGACCCCGAAATTGAATTCATCATTGTAGGAAGTGGCGCCAAAAAACACTGGCTCAAAAACCAAATCCGCAACATGCCTCATGTCAAACTTCACGCGCCCGTCCCCTACCAAGAACTCCCCGACCTTTTATGCTCCGCCGACCTCCACATTCTTTTCCAAAAAAACAACGTCATTGACACCGTGATGCCCTCCAAAATCCTGGGAATGATGGCAAGTGGCAAGCCCTCACTCATCACCGGCAACCCGAAATCCGAAGTGGCCGCCGTTTTCAAAGAATCCCAAGCCGGAATCTATTTGAACGCGCCCACCTATAAACAAGTCATTCATGCCATCCGTCAAATCAAACAACAACCCTCTATCTACGGATCAACCGCCCGGCATTACGTAGCCGAACACTTCTCCGCCGAAAAAATTCTCCGGAAATTCAAACATCACTTTGAAAGACTCCTGAAAAAGCCAACCTGAAAATTGGCCCGGATATATAAGTTTTTCAGGGCGCCTGATGGCGTGCTCCGTTTAAATCTTTTTCGCCCCGCACGGTTTTTTGTATCGTTGCCTGCGGGGTCTCACCGCCTTCGCGTTGAGCCTCCTCGGCCACACAAAAAATCAGGCGGGGCTTCAAAAGGATATCACTGCGCCCGCCGGCGCAAAAGGTCATCCATTGCTTACAAATAAATGCCGAGGAACCCTGCCGGGTTGCGGTCACCCGGCAGGGTTCCGAGACTCACCGACAAGACCGAAGGGCTTGGAGGTGCTACGGAGCAAGACGCCCGCCAGAGCGAAGCGGAGGCGTGCCGGCTTGCGAAGTCCGGAGGGAGACAAAGGCGTGGATTGGGCTTGCGTGTAGGGAAGCCTTTGGCTCCCGGAGGTGCGGAGTGAAACGTCCGCAGGGCGGTTCACGGAGCCGGAGGTGAGACGAAAACCTTGTTTGGAATAAGGCTTGGAGAGGTTTGAAGGCTCACCGGAGGGCAGACAAGACGCCACGGCGAGCCGGCGGGTTGCGAGCCGTTGGCGGCTTGATGCCGTCAAACCCCAAAAAACTTTTCATCATCACAACACACCATAAGCTGACATCTCCACTGGGAATTTTCATGCTATATCTTTACATTTGTGAAAACTCAAAGCCGATGACTAAGAAAATTTTGTTGATTGGTGCGGGCAAATCCACGCCTTATTTGATCAAATACTTGTTGAGCCAAGAAGAAATTCCGGTTTTTTTGACCATTACGGATAAAAATACCACGCTTGCAGAACGTTTGGCACAAGGGAATGAGCGTGTGAAAATAGTGCAAGCCGATATTTTTGATGAGGAAAAAAGAAGAGATTTGATTGCGGCAAATGATTTGATTATTTCCATGCTTCCGGCACATTTGCACTTGAATGTAGCACGCGATGCGTTGCGAGCGGGAAAACATTTTGTGACGGCCTCCTATATCAGCGAAGAATTGAAAAAAATGGATGATGAGGTGAAGTCCAAAAACTTGATTTTTTTGAACGAGATAGGGCTGGATCCGGGCATTGATCATATGAGTGCCATGAAAACCATTGATGCGTTGAAATCGGAAGGAAACCGGATCATTTTATTTGAATCTTTCACGGGCGGTTTGGTGGCACCTGAAAGCGAAGATAATCGTTGGCAATATAAATTCACGTGGAATCCGAGGAATGTGGTTTTGGCCGGACAAGGTGGTGCGGCCAAGTTTTTGCACGCAGGCGATTTCAAATATATTCCCTACCACAAGCTGTTCAGAAGAACCGAATTTTTTGAAGTGGAAGGTTTGGGCATGTATGAGGCCTATCCCAACAGGGATTCATTGCGCTACCGGCCGTTATATGGTTTAGAAGAAACTGAAACTTTTTATCGCGGTACCATACGCCGTCCGGGATTTTCCA
>JALVDN010000082.1 GCA_027008965.1 Flavobacteriales bacterium
ATCGGAGGGCAGGTGAAAAGTGGTTTTCTCTATGGAGAACTGAAAAGAAGGAATGAACCGGTGGGTCAAATGATTCATTTCCACATGATGTGCCAGACTGTAGCCGCCGCCTACACCGGTTTCAAATAACCACCGGCTTTGGCCTTGCATATATAAACTTCCCGCCAGAAGCATGAAAAGTGTAAACCGTTTGATCATTCCCGACTTTTTCAACAGGTGAATTTAATGTATTTTTGTAAGAATTTAGAAAAATAGCTCATGAACGGAAAAGATAGATTCTATTTGTTTACCAGTGAATCGGTTTCGGAAGGTCATCCCGATAAAATTGCCGACCGGATTTCGGACAGTCTGTTGGACAATTTTCTGGCTTTTGACCCGGAAGCGCGAGTGGCCATAGAAAATATCGTTACAACAGGTTTGGTGGTGGTGGCCGGCGAAGTAAAAACTGAAACCTATGTGGATGTACAAAACGTGACCCGTGAAACCATCAAGGAAATTGGTTATACGAAGGATGATTATTATTTCTCTTATAAATCCCTGGGTGTGCTTTCGGCCATTCATGACCAATCCGAAGATATCGCACGTGGCGTGGTGAAAGAGGATGAGAGCCAACAAGGAGCGGGCGATCAGGGAATGATGTTCGGTTATGCGGTGAAAGAAACGCCGGAGTTGATGCCATTGCCCATCATCATGGCGCATAAAATCATGGAAACACTGGCTTTTATCCGTAAAAACACATCGGAGATGCCTTATCTGCGTCCGGATGCCAAAAGTCAGGTGACAATCAAATATGATGAGAACAATCATCCCGTGGGTATAGATACGGTGGTGATTTCCACCCAACATGATGAGTTTATCAAACCCGGAAACGATGCACCCCGGGCGGCCAAAGAAGCCGAACTAAAAATGCAACAGCAAATCAAACAAGATTTAATCAAATATCTTTTTCCCCGGTTAAAAGAACAGTTTCCGGATGAAATTGCTTCCATGATTGATGAAATTGATTTTGAAAATAAATTGTTGGTCAATCCCACCGGTAAGTTTGTAATAGGCGGACCGCACGGTGATACGGGACTCACCGGACGAAAAATCATAGTGGATACCTATGGCGGTCGAGGGGCGCATGGTGGTGGCGCCTTTTCAGGTAAAGACCCCACCAAAGTGGACCGTTCGGGGGCTTATGCGGCACGTCATATTGCCAAAAATCTGGTGGCCGCAGGCGTGGCGGATGAAGTTTTGATACAAGTTTCTTATGCCATTGGAATAGCTCGGCCCGTGAATATTTATGTTAATACTTACGGCACAAACCGGACCCGTTTTACGGATATGGAATTGGCACGTTTGATCAATGAACATGTGGATTTAACCCCCGATGCTATTGAAAAACGTTTGAAACTCCGTGCGCCTATTTATAAGGAAACCTCCGCTTATGGTCATTTCGGAAGAAGACCTGAGAAAAAAACAAAAACGTTCAAACGCTACAATTATGCTACCAAGCAAACCGAAGTGAAGGAGCTAGAAGTGGAACTTTTTACTTGGGAAAAAGTGGACTTGGTAGATGATTTCCGCAGATTGTTTTTCTAAATTTATTATCTTGACGGAAATTTGATCCGGTTGAAAATTTGGTTGTTCATTCTAGGCGTATTTTTGGTATCGTGCGGAGAAGTATCGCACTCTGCCGGAGGGGAGTTGAATAAATTTGACAGCATTCCCGATAATTATCCGCTCTATCCCGGATGTGAGACCTATTTCTCTCCGGAAATGCAAAAGTGGTGTTTTCGCCACAAGTTTAGTGAACATTTGGAAAAGTTAATGACGCAATTTCCACCCGACGGCGTTTTGTTGAATCAGCTGAAAAAAGACACTTTATGGGTGGTTTTCCGGGTAGATACGGCAGGATATATTCATACCGACACTCTTTTTCCCGTTGATTCAACCGGGTTTACATCGTGTAAAAAATATTTTCAAAATCTGACGCGTGAAATACCGCCCATGGAACCTGCTTTGGAGAAAGGTTTGCCCGTGGAAGTGACTTTTAAGTTACCTGTAATTTTCAAGGAATAAATAGTAAATAATCATACGACCATGAAAAAGTTTTTTAAAATATCCGCTATCATATTGATATTATTACTTGTTTTGGTTTTTTTCGGAATCAGGTATTTTAAAAATTCGGGTTTACCCGATTACAATACTCAAGTAAATATTCCCGGATTACGGGATAAAGTGGAAGTGTATAGAGACAGTTTGGGCGTGCCGCATATTTATGCACAAAACAAACACGATTTATATTTGGTGACAGGCTATTTGGAAGCGCAAGACCGGATGTGGCAAATGGATTTGATAAGAAGGGTGACCCAAGGAAGACTCTCCGAAATTTTCGGTGAAAAGGCTTTGGATGCCGACAAATTGCTGCGTAAACTTCGCATACCCCAAACTTCGGAAAAGTGGTTGCAAAAAATGGATGATAGTGTGGCAAACTACACCCAATGGTATGCCGATGGCGTGAATGCTTACATCAAACAGGCCGGAGACGATTTACCGCTAGAGTTTAAAATCCTCGGATATAAACCCGAACCTTGGAAACCCGTGCATTCCATTCAATTGGTGGGTTATATGTCGTGGATGTTGGAATTGGGATATAAAATGGAAGGAATGGCAACATTAATTGCACAAAAACTGGATGAAAAATATCTGCGTGAAACACTTCCCGAATGGGATGCCCACAAGGTTTATATTTATCATCAACAGCATGCCTGGGAGATTAAGTTGGACAGTTCATTGATTGAAGCAGTGGCTTTTATTCGTGAGGTAGCTCCCGCACTTTCATTCGGAAGTAATAATTGGGTGGTTTCGGGGAAAAAATCCGTTACGGGAAAACCCATTTTCTCTAATGACATGCATTTGCACTTGGGACTGCCCGGGATTTGGTGGCGCGCACATCAGGTTGTTCCCGGTCAATTGAATGTGACGGGCGTTTTGTTGCCCGGCTCTCCTTTTGTGGTGGCGGGTCACAATGAACATATTGCATGGGGAATGACCAACGTGATGCTTGACGGAGCGGATTTTTACGTGGAAAAAATCGATACAACCAATAAGACATATTATTTCAACGGACAGTGGAGACCTTTGCAAGTGGTGGAAGAAGAAATCCGTGTGAAAGGAAAAGAAAATCCCGTAAAAATTCAAATGTATTTCACGCATCGCGGCCCGGTGATGACCCGCATTGATAACTTGGAAATTCCGCCGGTTTCCATGCGATGGGTAGGCAACGAAGAGAGTTATGAAATGAACGCTTTATACTATTTTAATGTGGCCAAAAATTGGGAAGAATTCCGTCAAGCGGCACGGGGTTTCAAAGCGGTAAGTCAAAACATTGCCTATGCCGACACGGAAGGAAACATCGGAATTCAATGCACGGGAAGAGTGCCTGTTAGAAAAGGACCGGCTTATTTGTTTATGCCCGGCCAAACGGATGAATATGATTGGAAATCCTTTGTGCCTTTTGAAGACTTGCCCTATGAATACAATCCGGAGCGTGGTTATGTATCTTCGGCCAATAATAAGACTTTTGCCGACAGTTTGTATATAAGTGAATGGTATGATTTGCCCTATCGTATTATCCGTATTCGTGAAATGCTTGAAGGAAAAGACAAGTTATCAACGCAAGATTTCCGCCGTATGCTCTATGACCATTTATCGGTGAGAGCCAGACGTTTTCTTCCGGTTTTAAAAGAAGTTTTAAACAAAAATCAATTTGAAAGTCAAGAAGAAAAGCAGGCATTGGAACTACTCAACACATGGGATGCCCGCTATGAAAAGGACAGCAAAGCACCCGTTGTTTTTGAAGAAATCATGCATCAATTCGTTCGAAATCTTGTGAGCGATGAATTGTCACCGGATTTATTCAAAGCCTATTATGCATCTTTTTTGATGCATAAATACCTGACCGACCGGGTTTTCAGGGACACCACATCCATTTGGATTGATGATGTGAATACGGATAAAAAAGAGCATTTTTCGGATTTGGCTCTACTTTCATTTCATCAAGCTTTGGATACTTTACAAAATAAATACGGCGATTGGACCCAAAAAACATGGGACGCAGTGCATCCGCTTCATTTGGAACATCCCATGGGTAAAGTGAAGCTTTTGGATAAACTTTTCGGATTAAACCGGGATTTGCAGGCTCCGGGGGCAACCAACACAGTCAATCCGTTTACTTATAATATATCAAATCCTTACGTTTCAGACTTCGGAGCGTCTCAAAAACACATATTCAATACGGCCGATTGGGATG
>JALVDN010000083.1 GCA_027008965.1 Flavobacteriales bacterium
AAATAAACATTCACAAGAAGAAGAACTAAAAAATGTTTTCCGCAAAGATTTACATCAAATTATGGCTTATACTTCTTTTTCATCAAAAAATAGCAAATACGGGTTTCTTTGTTATCCATCTATAGTTAACGAAACTAAAACAATAAAATTCCATAATCCAATTAATCAATCTAGTATAAATATCACTATAATCGGTATTCCATTAGATATTAGTAATATGTCTAATGTAAAAAAATTGATATTTAAAAGAATAAATGAAATAGAAAAATACTGCACAGAATATTGCTAAATAAGATTTATCGCAAATGGCGCCCTTAAAAAAAATAAAAAAATATATCGGCGCTACATGAAATAGATTTTCTATTTTTGTCGGTAAACAAAAAAATATAACCATGGCATTCAATTTGAAAAACCGTCATTTTTTGAAATTATTGGATTTCACTCCTGAAGAGATAGGATTTTTAATACAATTGGCGTCGGATTTGAAAAGGGCCAAATATGCGGGGACAGAACGTCCTTTGTTGAGAGGAAAAAACATTGCATTGATTTTTGAAAAGGCTTCTACCAGGACACGATGTGCTTTTGAGGTGGCAGCGCATGATCAAGGAGCCCATGTGACTTATTTGGGCCCTACCGGATCGCATATCGGGAAGAAGGAAACCATGAAGGATACGGCCCGGGTGTTGGGGCGTATGTATAACGGCATTGAATACAGAGGATTCGGGCAGGAAGTGGTGGAAGAATTGGCTAAATATGCGGGGGTTCCGGTTTGGAACGGTTTGACCGATGAATTTCATCCCACGCAAATTTTGGCGGATTTTTTGACAATGCTTGAACATTCGGATAAACCGTTGCATCAAATTTCTTTTGCTTATTTGGGCGATGCACGCAATAATTTGGGTAATTCGCTATTGATTGGCGGTGCTAAAATGGGAATGGATGTGCGGTTGGTGGCGCCTGAAGATTTGTTCCCTGAAAAAGAATTGTTGAATAAAGCTTATGAAATAGCCGAAGAAACCGGAGCTAAAATTACGCTTACAACCGACCCGGAAGAAGGTGTGAAGGGCGTTGATTTTATTTATACCGACGTTTGGGTTTCCATGGGTGAGCCGGATGAGGTGTGGGAAAAACGTATTCAAAAATTGATGCCCTATCAAGTGAATGCGGATTTGATGAATAAAACGGGCAACCCGAAGACCAAATTTATGCATTGTCTTCCGGCTTTTCATAATACGGATACCCAAGTGGGAATGGATATTTACAAGAAATTCGGGATTGAGGCCATGGAGGTGACTGACGAAGTTTTTGAAAGCAAAGCTTCCATTGTTTTTGATGAGGCCGAAAACCGTATGCATACCATCAAAGCGGTGATGGTGGCTACTTTGGCCTAATCTTTTTTGAAGGCTAAACAGGCTACGCTTATTTTTCCGGCTCCGTGCTTGTACAGTTCATTAGCGGCATGCGAAATGGTAGAACCTGTGGTGATAACATCATCCACCAGGAGAATATGTTTGTTGCGGATGAGATTTTTATTTTTTACATCAAAAACTTTTTGAACATTGCGGTCTCTTTCCAAGGGTTTCTTTTTGGTTTGAGAAGGGTTATGAAGTGTTTTGATAAGTATTTCGTTGTGATAAGATGAACCGAGTTCGTTGGCCAGGGTTTGGGCAATACCTTCGGTTTGGTTGTAACCGCGGAGTTTTCTTTTTTCGGGATGCAATGGAATGGGGATGATGATGTCGGGCGGATCTTTGGAAAGGGGTTCTGTCAAATATTGGGCCAGTAAAGGCCCGATTTCTTTTCTTCCTTTATATTTCAATGCGTGAATGAGTTTGGATGAACTCAAGAATTTACCATAGAACATCAATGCAATGGCTTTGTGTAGTTTCGTTCTTACTTGAAGTTGTCTGGCTAGTGCATTTTTATTATCAAATTCATAGTGGGTTAAAGGGAGATCATACAAACATTTCCGGCATATAATTTTTTCACCTGTCGAGAGCGGACGATTACAAACCACGCATACTTCGGGGAAGAAAAGTTCACGTATAAAATGAATCAATGGCTTGATTGCAATAAGTGTTTAAAATGCAATTTATCTTTGATTATTTCCGATAAACGTTCAACCGGGACGCGTTCTTGTTTCATGCTATCGCGATAGCGCAAGGTAACCGTTTGGTCATCTTTGGTTTGGTGGTCTACCGTGATGCAGAAAGGAGTTCCGATAGCGTCTTGTCTTCTGTATCGCCGTCCGATGGCGTCTTTATCATCATAAACAGTCTGATATTCCCACTTCAGATTGTCAAAAATTTCAGTGGCCAGTTCTTTCAATCCGTCTTTTTTTACCAATGGCAGTATGGCGACTTTGTTGGGAGCCAAAACAGGCGGAAGTTTCAATACGATTCGTTCACTACCGTCATCTAGTTTTTCAATTTGGTAAGATGCGCTTAACACAGCTAAAAACATTCTGTCTAAACCGATGGAGGTTTCAATGACATAAGGAATATAAGTTTCTTGGGTTTCAGGGTCAAAATACCGGAGTTTTTTCCCGGAATACTGTTCATGCATTTTCAGGTCAAAATCCGTGCGTGAATGTATTCCTTCCAACTCTTTAAAACCAAACGGAAATTTGAATTCGATATCGGTTGCGGCATTGGCATAATGAGCCAATTGTTCGTGATCATGAAAACGGTAAAAGTTTTTATCAAAACCAAGTGCCAAATGCCATTGCAATCGTTTGTTTTTCCAGTGTTCGAACCATTTCATTTCTTGGCCCGGACGCACAAAAAATTGCATTTCCATTTGTTCAAACTCACGCATTCTGAAAATGAATTGACGTGCAATGATTTCATTACGAAAGGCTTTTCCTATTTGAGCAATTCCGAAAGGAATTTTTACGCGTGACGTTTTTAAAACATTATTAAAGTTCACAAAAATACCTTGCGCGGTTTCCGGACGAAGATAAACGGTTGATGCCGATTCGGATGTGGCACCCATCCGGGTATCAAACATCAGGTTGAAATATTTGACTTCGGTCCAATTGCGTGTTCCGCTAACGGGGTCTGTGATTTCCAATTCATCAATAAGTTCTTTCAGTGCTTTCAAGTCTTGTTTTTCAAGTGCGTTGTTCAAGCGGTTTTCAATTTCCCGGATTTGATTTTTATATTTTTGAACACGCGGGCTCTCGGACAGGAATTTTTCTTTATCAAAATTTTCACCGAATCGTTTGCTGGCTTTTTTTACTTCTTTTTCAATTTTTTGTTGAAGCTTTTCAATATATCCTTCAATTAGATTATCGGCTCTATATCTTTTTTTGGAATCTTTATTGTCAATCATAGGATCATGAAAGGCATCCACATGACCCGATGCTTTCCACACTTTGGGGTGCATAAATATTGCCGCATCGATTCCTACGATATTTTCGTGTATTTGAACCATGGCTTTCCACCAATATTCCTTGATATTGTTTTTCAATTGAACGCCATTAGGTCCATAGTCGTAGACAGCGGAAAGGCCGTCATAAATTTCACTAGAAGGGAAAATGAAGCCGTATTCTTTGGCATGTGAGGTAATTTTTTTAAATATATCTTCGCTCATAATGTTGACAAATTAAAAAAGCTATCTTTTGCGTGTCAAAGATAGCTTTTTTGAAAGAATTTTTAGTGAAAAAGAAAGATTATTTCAATGTAAAATTAGAAGTTCCGGCGGCTCTTCCGTTATGGAAGAAAGTTATCATGTATTCACCTTTTACGAGTTCATCTTCTTTGTTTTGTGGGATGACGAAAAGACAAACATCGGTTTTTAAACCGTCATAAGTGAATTCTTTTGAAGCGCTTACGATTTTTTCTTCACCGTTTTCAAGGGTTATAATATCCTTGCTGCCGATTACTTCGCCCTTTGGATTCACAACTTGGACATAAATCACTTGTTGTCCGGGCTCTAAAAGAGGATTTGCCGGAAGTGTTGTACAAACTTTGATTTGGTCGGCCCTGCGTGATCTTCTGGTTTCAACTATTTTTCCGCTTTTTTTGATTTTTACGCCGTGTGCATGAATAAAGGTAGCGGCAAGAGTTTTTGCAATATTAACTTTTTTGCTGAGCTCTTCATTCTCCTTAAGAACCTTTTCATTATACTCGGTCACTTCTTGGAGTTCTTGTCCCAGGCTATCCTTTTGGAAGGCCAGCATTTGGTTAGCTTCTTTTAAAGAATCAACCATTTTAAAGAGCTTATCACGTTGTTTTCGTAGGGCATAGATTTGGTTTTTA
>JALVDN010000084.1 GCA_027008965.1 Flavobacteriales bacterium
GGATTTTGAAATGGATATATTGCATTATGATGAAAACCGGCATTTCTTTTTATCGCAATATTTCAGGGAACAATATGATCAAGCGCTTCAACAATATCCATTTATTAACTCAAATGTACGAGTCACTCGTGTAGAAGTGTGGATAACCAATCGCGGTGGAAACAATCCCGATCAAGCACGAAATATTGTAGCCATTCAAGATTTGGGTGAAAGTTCACGCTTGGGATTGTCACCCCTACCGGCTGGTTTTGTCTTATCTCCGGGGGCTTTGCCTGATAACGCAGTGAACAAATTTAATCCCGAAGCCATTGGATCTCCGCAGTCTGTTTTGAATGGTAATATCAGAAATATTCCTACGGTTTCACAAGGTTTCAGCGGACTTCCTGTAGTGAACGGAAAAGACTATGTGGCCCTGGAGAATGCTATCAAGTTGGACAGTACACAATACAAATTATTTCCCAAGCTCGGCTATATCAGTTTGAAACGTAAGCTCAACCCGGATGAAGTATTGGCCGTGGCTTTTGAATACACGGTGGGTAATCAAGTGTATAAAGTGGGTGAATTCACCGATGACGGAGTGGTATATCCGCAAACATTGGTAGTAAAACTTTTGAAAAGCAATATTGTTGATGTGGAAGAACCTTCCTGGGATTTGATGATGAAAAACATTTATGCCATCAATGCCTATAATATTGCCGAAGACGATTTTATGCTTCATTTATTATACCTGAGCCCTACCCCTATCAATTATATAAATCCGGTCAATAACACGCCTTTGCCTGCCGATGTAAAGGAAAAAATTCTGCTTCATGTCTTTCACATGGATGAATTGAATACCCAAAAAGACCCGCAACCGGGCGGAGACGGTTTTTTTGATTTCATTCCGGGAATTACCGTAGACCCTGAAAACGCCTTGATTAAATTTACAACCGTTGAACCTTTCGGAAAATATCTTTTTCAAAAACTCAAACTGCAAGCCACCGAAGATTATGATAATCCATCCACTTGGAATGATAATCAAAGCAAATATGTCTTTAAGGAACTTTACACACAATCCGTGTCATCCGCACAGCAATACAGTGAGAAAAACAAGTTTCTATTGAAAGGAAAATACAAATCATCCATGGGGGGAGGCATATCCATTGGTATGTTCAATATTCCGCGGGGATCGGTTGTGATTACGGCAGGCGGACGTGAACTGGTGGAAGGCGTGGATTATGTGGTGAACTATCAAGCCGGGCGTGTGGAAATCATCAATCCTGCACTTCAATCCTCCAATATCCCCATTCAAATCCGTGTAGAACAAAACAATTTGTTCCAGCAATCTACTAAAATTTTTACCGGAATTGATGTACAGCATACTTTTAATGAGAATTTTGTGCTGGGCGCCACCTATTTACATCTCAAAGAAAAACCCATCACTTGGAAAGCCGATTACGGTTATGAACCTATCAATAACTCCATGTTCGGCTTAAACGGAAGATTTTCAACCCAAGTTAATTTTTTAACCAAATGGATTAATTATTTGCCCAATATCAAAACCGATGCACCGAGTAATTTCTCCATCAAGGCGGAAATAGCCGCACTCAAACCCGGACTCTCGCCCATTTCAAAAATTGGTGGAGAAACCGCCACTTTGATAGAAGATTTTGAATCATCACAAGCAAGTGTAGACATCTCTCTTCCTCATGTTTATAAATTATCACCTACACCCAAACGTTTCCCCGAAAGCAATCAAACCAATGATTGGGCCTATGGAAAAAACAGGGCTTTGTTGGCATGGTATTATATTGACCAGGTATTTTACAGCAACCCTCCTGCAGACATAACCAATGCGGAAATGAGTAAAGATGAAAATCGTTATGTTTATATCACCGAACTTTTTGACAGAGATGTTCCCGTGGGACAAACCAATATCGTCAATACATTAAATTTGGCCTATTTCCCCGACGAACGAGGACCTTACAACTTTGATTTAAATTTAGATCCGAATACAGGTAAACTGCTCAATCCCGAAGACAGATGGGCCGGTATTTTCAGACCATTAACCACTACGGACTTTGAGCAATCCAATGTACAATACATTTCATTTTGGTTGATGGACCCATATTATAATAACCCCAATTTCACAGACGAAGGAAAAATTTATTTGAATTTGGGATACATCTCCGAAGATATTCTGTATGATGGATATAAACAATATGAAAACGGACTGCCCGGCGACGGAGGAACTTCAAACACCACTTTCACCAATTGGGGAAAATTACCACTCAATCAAGCCCTTACATATAACTTTAGTGACGATCCGGCGGAACGTGAAAATCAAGATGTAGGATTAGACGGACTGCCCGATGCGCAAGAAGCTCAACATTTTTCATCATGGCTAAACAGTTTGCCCGCTTCTTTACAAAGCCGTTTTGCCGATGACCCGGCCAATGACGACTTTGTTCACTATCTCAATGCACAAGGAGGCGTTGTGGAACGTTATAAAAAATATAACAACACGGAAGGAAATACACCCGTGGATCAAACCAGCCAAACCAATGGAAACGAGGTTTATCCCGATACGGAAGACATTGACCGGGATATGACCATGAACAATATCGATGCCTATTATGAGTATGAATTGGAAATTAAACCCGGATTGCAACCCGGAGATCCTTATGTGGCCGACGTAAAAGAAACCACTTTCACCGATGCAACCGGACAAACACGAAGCTCACGCTGGATTCAGTTTAAAATTCCCGTTAAACAATTCACTTCCAAAGTAGGTAATATTTCCGACTTCAGGTCCATTAAATTTTTCAGGATTTACATGACCGAATTTTCACAACCCGCCGTTTTCCGGCTTGCACTTTTGGAATTGATCAGAAGTGATTGGAGAAATTATGAACTGACCCTTGACCCTTCGGACCCCAACCCCGACGATGACCCTACAACTGTTGAAGTGACAAGCGTAAGTTCGGAAGAAAATCAAACACGTGGTGGTATTCCATACGTTTCCCCTCCTGGAATTCAACGTGAAGAAATGTATCAAAATAACCAATTGGTACGTCAAAACGAACAAGCACTTTCCATGAAAGTATGCGATTTGGAACCCAAAGATGCCCGCGGTGTTTTTAAATACAATATTGTGGACATGCGTCAGTTCAAACGACTGAAAATGTTTTTGCATGCCGAAAGTGTTCCCGGACAAACCACCTTGCAAGATGATGAGATGTATGCCTTCATCCGTTTCGGAACCGATATAACCGAAAATTTTTATGAAGTTCAAATACCACTCAAAGTGACCCAACCCGGTCAAAATTCACCCGAAGAGGTTTGGCCGTTGGAAAACAGAATAGACTTGAAACTTGAATTACTACAAAAACTGAAACTCCGTTTGATTGAACAAAATCAAGCCAACCCGCAAAACATCTATTATGTCACTGAAGATCAATTGGATCCCGAGGCGGTCAATAAACCCAATAAGCTCATCATCGGAATCAAAGGAAATCCCAATTTCGCTCAAGTGAAAATCATCATGTTGGGGGTGCGAAATCATACCAATGCACCCATTTGCGGTGAAGTTTGGTTTAATGAATTGCGCCTCACTGACATGAAAAACAAAGGCGGATGGGCCACGCAAGGTGCGGCGGATTTACAACTGGCCGATGTAGCCACCTTTAATTTCACCGGAGGTTTGGCCACAGCAGGTTTCGGTCCGCTGGAGCAAGGTCCCATGGGTCGCTCGGTGGAAAACCGTTATCAATACACTTTCAATACGGCCGTGAACGCCGGAAAATTTCTGCCCGAGAAATGGAATATTACACTTCCTGTCAATTATACGGTCACTAAAGAATTCATTCTACCGGAATATGACCCCGTACATCAAGATATTTTATTGGACGACAGGTTGGCCATTGCGCAAACGCAACAAGAAAGAGACTCCATTTTGGATGTAGCCCGTGACAAAAAATCTTATAAAAGCATCGCCTTGGTTGGCGTTAAAAAGAATTATTCCAAACAAAAAAGTTCCACCCCGGGCAAACAACAAAAGAAAAGAATATATGATATTGAAAACTTCACCTTCAATTTCACTTATTCCGAATCCAATCATACGAACTTTGAAGTAGCGGAAAAAAAAGATCAAACCGTTAATTTCGGTATTTTATACAACTATAATTTTGAAAACAAAAAAGCTTTTGAGCCTTTTAAAAATACCCGGCAAAAATGGTTGAGAAAACCGGGCGCCCGATTTATCAAAGACTTCAATTTT
>JALVDN010000085.1 GCA_027008965.1 Flavobacteriales bacterium
CCGGCGGAAATTTTTTCGGATATTCCGTGGGTGCTTATGCAAACCGCTATCACTATTCACCCGAATATTTTTACCACAACGGAAGCATTCATGCTAAAATTTCTTTTAAGGACCCGGACAAACAATTCAGAACAGGGCAAGATTATACGGCGGAATATACCTGGGTGAACAAGGATGCCGCACAACCCGACGAGACCACCCGATACGGTATATTTTTTATCACTCAAAAATTATTTAAAAACGGACTTATTAAAAACTACAAACTCTTGAACCGAATGGAATTTCATCCTTTGTTTTTCAAAATATCGGGTGAATACAAATTCAGAACCTTTTTGGACAAATTCAGGCAACTTGAATTTAGAATTTTTGCCGGTTGGATGCCTTATAATAAAACGCAAACCGATTATTTTTCTTTTGCTCTCTCCCGCCCTACGGATTATTTATTCAAGTATAATTATTACGGGCGATCCGAAACCACCGGTCTTTTTTATCAGCAATACATCTATGCCGAAGGCGGATTTAAAGTTTTTTATGATCATCAATATGCCAATGAAGCAATCTTGGTAAATAATATCAACTTGGGTCTATACAAAAGATTTAATTTTTTCTTGGATTACGGATGGATAAAAAACAGGAATCAAGCTTTTTCATTTCATTATGACGGCGGCATCAGGTATTATTTGGTTCCGGATTATTTTGAATTTTATTTTCCTCTTTTCTCTGACCAAGGATGGATCAAACTTGATAAGCACTATTTTTCTAAAATCAGAATTATGTTTGTATTTGATTTACCCCGTTTATTTAAGCTTATATCCCGGTCATGGTATTAAAAAAGCCCCGCATATTCAAAACGCGAGGCTTTAGGAGTTATAATTGTATCTTTTGACTTATACTTCAATTTCACTCCAAAAGTCCGAGAGATTTTCAAGTTCTTCTGCGGCTTCAATCAATAACAATCCGGATTCGTTAATTCCATTTGCTCCGATATATCTTGCTCTACGAAGCAATGTTAAAGTATTTTCAAAGGTTTCCAAATCCATTTGAAGTAGTTTCAATGCCTTTTTCCAGTTATCCGGAAGAATGCGCACTTTTCTTTCTTTGACATACAAACTTCCCACTTCTTTCAAAGCCCGCAAAACGTTTATAATGTCAGGCGTAACGGGATATTTGAAATCTCCGGCCAGACCGGTAGTGGCTTGTTTGATTTTTTTACCCGCTTCCGTTAAAAAAACCATGTTGTTCGGATAGATATGAACAATTCCTCTTGCGTCTAATTTTTCGAGGATTTGAATGAGTTTCTCTTCATCATAATCGGGTAAGGTTTTTAATAAATCCGAAAAGTAGATACCGGTTGTATAAGGAATGGGTTTCAAAACTTCCAATCCGTATTTTGTAATATTCGGAGTTTTGTTGTTGTATGCTAAACGGGCGAAAAATCTACCGCTTGGTGTGGGAGCATTGTCAATAGTTTTTGCCTCACGGGCTTTATATACCCAACGAGAATCAGGTGAGAGAAAAGCATGCCGTGCAAGTGTGATAGCTTTCACCGATTCGGCCGGAATTTCTCTCGGGTTATTTTTTAAGGTTTCCAAAACTTTCAATCCGTCATCCGTAGGCTTATAATACATTTTTTCATCTTTACTCAATTGAGGCTCTATCAATTGGAAACCTTGCAACCCGAAAAGTGCCGCATCAAAATCATAAATTTTGTTGAACCATTCTTCTGCATTTTTGGTCAATTCCAGTTCCTCCACATATCTTTGCTTCAGTTTAGGAAGTTCTTTGAGCCGTCTTCCGTATTTTTCTTTGAGGTCCAGTGCTTCCTTATAGCGTTTATCAATCAATTCTTTTTTTACATTCTTTTTGGTAGGAAGATATTCGGGGTTGGTTTCACTTTTCTTTAATATTTCATCAATGGTTTTGAGCACTTCAAATTCCAATTCATCGATGTCTATACTCATAGGTTCAATGGAATAATCGTCAAAATAAAGATCTGCGGCCCGTAAAAGATGAACACCGGCCGGTAAAAATTCACCGTTTTCATCAATAACAGCTTGTGCCATCAAATCTTTTTTTAATTCTTCATCAATTTCTATCCCTTCTTCTAAATCCATTACGGCTTCCAAATATTCTTGAGTGATAGGCTTGAAAAAGGCGCCTTTCAACAAAGCGGCACGTATTTGCTGTCCTACACCAGTGAAATTATAAAATTCAGCCGTCGGTGCACTGAAAGCCATCAAGCGCAAAGCTTCGGCTTCCAAAATTTGAAATTTGTCGGCGGCTAATAATTCTCTTTTGGGAGAAGGACCCGGAAGTGTTTTTTTCAAAAATTCTTGTAATTTGGAATTGATATAAAAATAGGGTCTTAATTCTTCATAAACTTCCAAGACTTTTTTACCGAATTCGCTCAGTAAATTATTAACAACCATTCCGCGTTTTTCCAATTCGGGTCTAATAATATCATTCACCCTGTCTTTGGCCATTTCAGCCGTGTATAACATGTTGATAATTTCGCTTCCAACTATTCTGAAATCATCGGAAAACGCATTAAAATCGGGCATCACTCCTTCAAGTTGTGCCATTCTATATGCTTCCATGAGCATAATCCCGGGATAAGTTAAATAAAACCTGTCTTCATCTTCACGTAGTAATCCCATCTGTACAAGTTGCACATAGTATAAAAAGTCATCATCCGATTCCAAAATTTCAAGGGAATCAATGTTTTCCAATTTTTTGTCAAATACCAATTCCAGTATTTTAAAGTGTTTTTTTGTCAGTATCATAGTTTAAAATTTTTTGTTTCACACATACATAAATAAAAAATCAAGCCATTTTTTATGGAATGTCAATTTTACATGCTATCTGATATTAAGACGTAAAAAAAAGCCGGCACCTCAAAAAGATGCCGACTTTTTGACAATAATTCAAGAATAATTAAATTACTCACAATGAAGTTTTGCTTTCTTAGCCAATAGTTCTTCTTCTGTTTCGGGATAATCCGGATGAGGAACAATAGCATCAACAGGACAAACGGCCACACATTGAGGCTCATCGTAGAATCCTTTACATTCCGTACATTTTTCAGGTACAATATAATAGAAATCATCCGATAGAGGTTCATGTTCGGTGTCATCATCCAAACATGTGCCGTCCGATAATCTCCAGGGCTCTCCCGGTTCATATATAGCCGTATTGGGGCATTCGGAGATACAAGCACCGCAGTTTATACAATCTTCGTTAATTAATAGTGCCATAGCTGTAATTTTTTTGGTTAGTTTTGTAGACAAATATAGAAATTTATTTTATATGTCAACTCAAAAAACCGAAAAAACTTTAATTGAATTCGGTAAGTTTCTCTCACAGTACGGACCCGAAAAAATCACTAAGAAAAATAATATCAAAAATAATGATCCTTATTTTGAAGTTGTAAAATCTCTTGTGAATAATCTGCATCACAGTAATCCATGGTTTACACCTGATAATGTTAGGCTGGCATTGAGTAATTGGGTTGAAGCACTCAGTACTGAAAAAATAAAAAAATGGCTTTCAAGTTATAATGTCCCCGACAACACAAAACCCAAAAATGTAGGGATTATTATGGCGGGCAATATTCCTTTGGTAGGTTTGCATGATTTACTAAGTGTTTTGACTTCGGGACATCGGGCTGTTGTTAAAATGTCATCTTCTGATAACAAACTTCTACCTGTTCTCGTCAAATATTTGGAAAATATTCATCCGGATTGGAAAGGTAAAGTTGAATTCAAAGAAGAAGGAAGATTTAATAACATTGATGCGGTGATTGCTACCGGAAGTGATAATTCTGCACGATATTTTGAATATTATTTCGGAAAATGGCCTCATATAATCCGGAAGAACCGAAACGGAGTGGCGGTTTTGACCGGTGATGAAAATGAAAAAGAATTAGAAGGTTTGGCAGATGATATTTTCACTTACTTCGGGTTAGGTTGCAGGAATGTTTCCAAAATTTTTGTTCCTAAAGATTTTGATTTGAACAAGCTATTCAAAGCTTCTCTCAAATATAGCCATTATACCAATCATGAAAAATATATGAATAACTACCGTTTTAATAAAGCTGTTTTAAGTATGGATAAATCTTTGAATGAAAATAAAGGAGTTTGGGAAAACGGTTTGCTTATTTTAAAAAGAGATCCGGGTTATTCCGCTCCTGTGAGTGTTGTCTTTTATGAAGATTATGAGAATGTTGATAATATTAAAAAAATATTGAATCATGATCAAGATAAAATTCAAGTGATTGTTTCTCAGGCTGATATTCCCGGAGCCATTCCTTATGGCACTACACAAAAGCCCGAGTTATGGGATTATGCAGATGGAGTGGACACAATGGCGTTTTTGCTTGATTTACATAATAAAAATTAAAATGATTAGGAGCTAAGTTTGATTTTAACTGCCGTACCGTAAGCCAAAATTTCAGATGTTCCTTGCATAATCATTGAAGTAGTTAATCTCACATTAACGACCGCATCCGCACCCATTTTTTGTGCATGCTCCATCATACGTTGCAAAGCTTGTTCGCGCGATTTGGCTTGTAATTTGGTATATTCCGATATTTCTCCTCCTACAATATTTTTCAGGCCGGCAACAAAATCACTTACAAACATGCGGGCTCGTACCGTACTTCCTCTGGCAATGCCCAATATTTCGGTTATTTCATAGCCCGGAATGTTTTCCGTTGTAGTTATAATCATTTATTCATTGTTTTGTTGTTTTATTTTTTTAATATTCAAATCGGGTGAATGCCAAATTCGTATTTGATGGGTGGAATCCGAAAAAATTAAAATTCCTTTCAAGCGCTTGTGTTTTTCAATCCATTTTTTGGCCCGTTCAAATCCACCGGCCATACAAGCAGTAGCCCAGCCATCGGCTTCCATACAAGTAGGAGCAATGACACTGGCGCTTAATAAATTGCTTTGAACAGGATATCCGGTTAAAGGGTTTATGGTATGCACATATTTTTTTCCTGTTATGGGATCCACTCTAAATTTTCTATAGTTACCCGAGGTGGCTATGGCCTCGTTTTTCAAGTTCACCACCAAAATATTTTTTTCTTCATCTAGTGGCGATTCAACTGCTATTTCCCATACACGGTCTTCCAATATATTTTTCCCCGAGGCTAACACTTCTCCTCCCAATTCAACAACAAAGTTATAATATCCCTTGCTTCTTAGCAATGCACCTATTTTATCAATCACATACCCCTTGGCTATAGAATTAAAATCTATAAAAATGGAAGGATTATCTTTTTTAATAACTCCACCGGAGGTTATTTTTACTTTACTAAATCCAACAAATTGAAGTAAAGAGTCTACCAAGGAAGAATCTTGTTCAATGTTTTCCATTTTTTGTTCGGGTCCGAATCCCCACGCATTCACCAAAATACCAACTGTCGGGTCAAAAATCCCCCCGGTTTCTTTATAGATTTTCAGAGCTTGCTTATAAACATCCCTAAAATATTCATCTGCCGTCAATGTTTCACCATGATTTACACGGGAAATCAAAGAATTTTCACGATAGGTTGACAGAGAGGAATTGATTTTATTGATGAGTCTTTCTATATCGGCTTGGGAAAGAGGTTCTCCTTGACCTTGAATACGAATATAATAGGATGTTCCAAGCGCATATCCTTCATATACTTTTTCATCCTTCCCACCACACGAAACTAAATTTATACTAAGCGTTACAATCAGGATAAAAAAAGCAAAAAGTTGCTTCATGAAACAGCCTGTTAAATAAAAATGATATTTATACCAAATGTTTTAGAAGAATTTCTTACCGAAATTCCATAAATCATCCATGATACTTCCGTCGTTATCCTGATCAATTAATCTTTCTATAAAAGATTGTTCCTGATCACCAGCCGGAACACTACTCAAGAAACCACTTAGTAAATTTTCCAACATGCCGGGTTCTTGCACTTGATTGCTTCTCATTTGTTTGCCAATCAATCCCATCACTACCGGAGCGGCCATTTGCAAAACGTTCATGGCCGTTGAAGTATCCACACCGGCTTTTTTACTAACAGCCATGGCAACCACTTCTTTTTTTTGTCCGAATACATGCCCCAAGATTTTTCCTCCATCTTCCAAAACTTCAGAATTCACCGACCCTCCTCCGAAAATATCTTGCAATTGATCAAAAATACTTCCGTCATGTTTGTTTTGAAGTGCTTGCATGAGTCCTTGAGCTGTATTGGGATTGGATGCATTCTTTTTCAATGCTCCCAACAACATGGGGATGGCCGTTTGAAAAGCACTTTGAAGTTGATTGGAATCATTGCCCAAATGTTGGGCGGCTCCTTGGATGAGGGTTTGACCCAATTGTCCTTGTAATAAATCCATTAAATCTGCCATAATTTTTAAGTTTAGAGTTTCCTAAAAATAATAAATTATTTTTTAACCGGAACCATCCAACCATACGGATCGGGTGCTATGCCATATTGAATATTCATCAACATCTCTTTCAACACGTTGGCATAGGCATTATCCAACCGGGGTAATGCATAGTATTCACCTTCATAACCCAAACCCACAATAGGCAAAACGGTTGCCGCCGTTCCTGTTCCAAAAATTTCTTTCAAATGACCTGATTTAGCTCCTTCCACCACTTCTTTAACTTCTATGGGCCGTACTTCCACGTTAATTCCATGGTCTTTGGCTAGGGTTATAATACTGTCACGCGTCACCCCGTTTAAAATCCTGTCACCCGTTGGGGCCGTAACAAGGTTATCACCCAAACGGAAAAACATGTTCATGGTTCCCGCTTCTTCCAAATATTTGTGATTGCAGGAGTCAGTCCAAATGATTTGCTGATAACCTTCTTCCAAAGCTTTGTTGGTGGGCATAAATTGTGCAGCATAATTTCCGGCGGCTTTGGCATATCCTATACCACCGTTGCATGCACGGCTGTATCTCGTTTCTATTTTTACCTTCACATCACCCGAATAATATTTATCTGCCGGTGAAAGTATTATCATAAAACGATAATCGGTAGAAGGTGCAGCAGATATTTGATTTTCGGTAGCAATAAAAACAGGACGTATATATAAAGCCTTTCCGAATCCTTCTGGAACCCATGAACTATCCAAATCCACCAATTTTTTGAGCGCAGATAGAAAAATATCCTCCGGAATTTGAGGCATAGCCAATCGCTCGGCAGACAAATTCATTCGTCTAATGTTTTTTTCAGGTCGAAACAGATAAACATCACCTGTTTCTATAAACTTATAGGCTTTCATGCCTTCAAAAATAGCCTGGCCGTAATGAAAAACTTTGGCGGAAGGCTCATACGAAAAAGCTTGATAAGGAATAATTTTCGGAGTTTGCCATACACCATCCTTATAATCCATTACAAACATATGATCTGTATAAACTGCACCAAAAATCAGATGATTAAAATCCACCTCCGAAATCCTGGATTGGGCAACTTGAGTCACTTCAATTAAATCTGCTACATTTTTCATAGTAAAAAATTTTAATATTCAAATGTAACGTTTTTTTGGTTAAATTGCAAGCCTTATAATCTTTCAATGCTAATATTATGAATAACAAAATATTAAACTGCTATTAATGACAAAAATAAAATATCATTACTCATATGGAAGAATTTTTAAAAAAAATTCAATTTGTTAAAACCAAGGATGGCTCCCACACTTTATACAACCCGCTTTTTAAAGAATCTTATCATTCTTTGTATGGTGCCATAACAGAATCCAAACATGTTTTTATTCAATCCGGATTGGTTTTTTATTATTTGAGGCATCAACCGGATGATATTATTGTAGGGGAAATGGGATTCGGGACAGGCCTAAACGCCTTTCTGACCCTGATTTGGGCAGAAAAAAATAAAGTTCATATCGTTTATGAAACTTATGAAAACTTTCCCATTCCAATCGAGCAAATTGAAAAATTGAATTATTCCGGATATTTTGCCGATCATTTTAAAGAAAAATTTCTTTTGATACATCAAGCATCATGGAACAGATTGGTGCAAATCACACCGTATTTTTCCATCAAAAAAATACAACGGGATTTTCATGAAGTAGATGAAATAAACAAATGGAATGTGGTTTATTTTGATGCTTTCGGGCCACGCGTTCAACCCGAATTATGGAATGAAAGAATGATGAAAAAAATGTATCTTGCAACCGCATATGAAGGAGTATTTGTTACTTATTCGGCCAAAGGACAAGTAAGACGGAATTTATTGGAAGCCGGATTTGAAGTGGAGAAAATTCCCGGCCCGCCGGGTAAAAGAGAAATGCTCCGGGCCATTAAAAAAGTGCTGTCATAGTGTCAGATTGTATTCAATGGCAATGATTTTGATAAAATATAAATAAAAAAGCCATGAAAAAGGATAAAAAAGATGTTCAACAAAATATACAACGCGAAGAAAATCAAAAAACACAAAAAGAAAAATTCCAAGAAAAAAATAAAGACGATAAAAAATCCATGAAAGAAGAAGATAAAAAAGTCAGTCAAAAACAATTGGAAGAATTGGAAAGACAACTCTCGGATGAAAAAGATAAATATATTCGTTTGTATGCCGAATTTGATAATTTCAGAAAAAGAACGCGCAAAGAAAAAGAAGAATTGATTGAAACCGCATCCGAAAATGTAATCAAATCTCTTTTACCCGTTTTGGATGATTTTGAAAGGGCATTGAATGAAATATCAAAAGAAAATCAAGACGAACATTATAAAGGTTTTATTTTGATATATGAAAAAATGAAAAAAATTCTCTCGGAACACGGGTTATCTACGCTGGAAGTAAAAAAAGGTGATACCTTTGACCCGGATAAACACGAAGCCATTGCACAAATACCGGGAGATAAAAAAATGACAGGTAAAATTCATGATGTTATTGAAAAAGGTTATAAATTAGGCAACAAAATCATCAGATATCCCAAAGTGGTTACAAACCAATAAGTAAGATTTTATGGGAAAAGATTATTATGCCATATTGGGCGTTTCCCGCAACGCCACTCAGGAAGAAATCAAAAAAGCGTATAGAAGAGTTGCTCTGAAATACCATCCCGACAGGAATCCGGGAAACAAAGAAGCGGAAGAAAAATTTAAGGAAGCCGCCGAGGCCTATGAAGTTCTGAGTGATCCCGAGAAACGGGCCCGATATGACCGGTTTGGAAGCGAAGCATTCAGCGGAGGCGCAGGCGGATTTCATGACTTCAACGACATAGAGGACATTTTCAGGCATTTCAGTGATATTTTCGGTGATTTCTTCGGCGGCGGATTTGAAACAAGAAATACATATCATTCTACACGAAGAGCTGCCAGAATTAAAGGGACCGATTTGCGAATCACCCTGCGAATTGATTTAAATGATATTGTTCATGGAAGCGAGCGTAAGATCAAGGTCAAAAGAAAGGTGGTTCATCCGCAAACCTTTTATCAAACTTGTCCCGCTTGCAGGGGCACGGGAAAAGTCCAACGAATCACCCACACCATTTTTGGACCTGCACAAACCACTGCTACTTGTCGTCAATGCGGTGGATCAGGTCAAATCTTAATTCAAAAACCATCCGGAACAGACGAAAACGGAATGATTTGGAAAGAAGAAATTGTAACCGTGAAAATTCCCAAAGGAGTCCGCGAAGGCGTTCAATTGCGTGTAGGTCAAAAAGGAAACGATGCGCCTTCGGGCAATGGAGTTCCGGGTGATTTATTGATACATTTTAAAGAAAAACATGACCCTCACTTTCAAATTGACGGATTAAACCTTCATTATGATTTACCGGTTTCATTACCCGAACTGGTTTTAGGAGGGTCGAAAATCATTGATACACCACATGGTAAAATCAAAATTCACATCCCGAAAGGAACATCGCCCAATAAAACTTTCAGAATTCCGGGCAAGGGAATCCCTAAATTAAATTCGGAACATTATGGTGATTTATTGATCCATCTGGATGTACACATGCCCACGCGCCTGTCTGAAGAAGACAAAAAATATTTTCAAAAAAAACTCAACGACCCCAATTTCCAAGTGAAAACAGGATCCAAAAGAAAATCCTTTTTTGAACGAATACACGAAATTTTTTCTTCTTAAAATCTACCTCATATGTCAGCAAAAAAAATATTGGTCATTGAAGACGACAAGCAAATACAACGTATCCTTCACAACATCCTTAGTATGAATGACTTTGAAGTGGATCAGGCTTTTGATGGTGTGGAAGGAATGAAAAAAATCAAAGCCAACGATTATGATGTAGTACTTTGCGACATCAAAATGCCCAAGAAAGACGGACATGAAGTTATTGTTGAATCCAAAAAACTGAAACCCGAACTCCCGATTGTGGTTATTTCCGGCAATACGGATTTGGAAAAAGCCATTGAAACCATGCGTCATGGTGCTTTTGATTATTTGAAGAAACCTTTTGATATGAACCGGCTGCTCACCACTCTGAAAAATGCAATGGAAGTGGGAGAATTGAAACGCGAAAACATTTCGCTCAAAAAGAAAGTGAGCAAAAAATACACTATGATCGGAGAATCTCCGGCCATCAAACAAGTCAAAGATATCATTGATAAAGTGGCGCCCACCGATGCCCGGGTGCTTATCATAGGAGATAACGGCACGGGAAAAGAATTGGTTGCACGATGGATTCATGAAAAAAGCACAAGAAACAAAGCTCCTTTTGTGGAAGTCAATTGTGCCGCCATTCCTTCAGAGCTTATCGAAAGCGAACTGTTCGGACATGTAAAAGGTTCATTTACGGGTGCTTATAAAGATAAAAAAGGAAAATTTGAACAAGCCAATGGCGGAACACTTTTTTTGGATGAAATTGGCGATATGAGTCTCGCGGCCCAAGCCAAAGTTTTGAGAGCCCTTCAAGAGCATAAAATATCCAGAGTAGGAAGTGATAAAGATATTAAAGTTGATGTGCGGGTAATTGCCGCCACCAATAAAGACCTTAAAAAGGAAATTGAAGAAGGTCGTTTCAGGGAAGATTTATACCACCGTCTGGCAGTGATTGTCATCCAAGTTCCTTCGCTTGATGAAAGAAAAGAAGACATCCCGTTGTTGGTAGAATACTTTGTCAAACAAATTGCCGAAGACCAAAACATGAAGCCCAAAAAATTCACCCCGGGAGCCATCAAAAAATTACAATCCTATTCCTGGTCGGGGAATATTCGTGAACTACGTAATGTGGTGGAGCGACTAATGATATTGGGTGGAGACGAAATCACTCCCGAAGATGTGAAACAATACGCCGGAAAAGAATAATTTTTTATAACTTTGTGGTGGAATTCAGTTCCGTATTCAACGGATGAAAAGGGAATACGGGTGAAAATCCCGAGCTGTCCCCGCAACTGTGATCCGTAAATAGCTTTTGTCAAAAAAGCCACTGGACATTTATCCGGGAAGGCGACAAAAGTAAGCGGTAAGCCAGGAGACCTGCTGAGTTCCCAAACCCTTAAAACAGAACCTTCGGCGGAAAGGTTCAGGGAAATATGAAAAGATTTTTTTTATACATATTATTTTTTGTCAGTATAGTATCCACAGCACAAATAACGGATACCCTACCTCCCGTAAATATCTTTGTTAATCATCAGCAAAAACCTCCTTTTATCATTCTTTCCGATACACTTCCGGGATCGGAAAGAAACCTGGGAGAATTTTTATTTTATCAAAGCCCTTTGCAACTCCGAACTTACGGCAAGGGAATGGTGAGTGGCGTGAGCATGCGAGGTTGTTCACCATCTCAAATTCTTGTTCTTTGGAACGGTATTCCCATCAATTCCCCACTCAACGGTCAAACCGATGTAAATACACTGCCCGCCATAGGACACGAAAAAATTGAAATTTTTACGGGAGGGAATTCCGTGAGCTTCGGCAGCGGTGCCATGGGCGGAGCAGTTGTTTTGAACGCTGTTCCCCACTTTCAACAACACCCAAAGATAAAAGCTGGCCTGTATTACGGATCATACGGAAGTAAAATTTTCTCCGGGAAAGCTGGAATTTCCAAAAACAACTGGAACCTGAAAACAGCTGTAAGAATTCAATCGGATAAAAACAATTTCTCCTGGCCCGAATTTTTCTATACCAATCATAATGCACAAATAGAACGTAAAGATTTTTCTTCAGATTTATTCTATAAAATTCATAAATCGGTTTTCTCTTTTCATATTCTACATTCCAATGCTGAAAGAGAACTCCCGGGAACACTCTATTCATACTCCGAAAGTATGTTAAAAAACAAAGACCATAAAATGGCCTTGAAATGGGAAACGGACAAAACCGGCTTTCAGGCAGGAGCCACTGCCGCTTGGCTTTGGGAAAATTATGAATATTATTACAAGAAAGAGGGAAATATTTCGGGACGAGGAGAGGCTCAAACTTTTTTCTTCAAAACCTTTGCTGATAAAAAATGGAAATCTTTTTTCCATACAAAAGTGGAATTATCCCAAAGATATATCACCGGAAAAACACTCAATTTTGACACGAAAAAAAGGAATATAACCGGAATGGTTCTACAGCTCGTTTTTAATAAGGCCAACATTCAATCACAGGCCGGGTTGAGGTATATCACCGGAAATTTCAAACCCAATCTTCCTACCTATTTCTTTAATTTTTCATTCTCCAAGCAAATTTTCTCCACAGGTCTATCATTCAATACACATTTCAGACTCCCTACCTTTAATGATTTGTATTGGAATCCCGGAGGAAATCCTCAACTCAAACCCGAAACGGGTGAAGAATGGGAGTTTTTTACTTCGTTCAATCACAAACATTTTAAAATAAAAACCCAATTTTTCTTCAAACAAACCCAAAATTTGATTAAATGGATTCCGGGCAACAACCAAATTTGGCATCCTGTGAATATTGACCGCACAAAAGGATATGGTGTAGAAACATACACACAAGCCGGTTTTCATGTTGGAAAAATATTTTTCCAACCTCAATGGACTTTCTCTTACCAAAAAATTTATAATGTCCAAACCGGGAAAATTTTAATTTATACGCCGTTTTTTATAAGCACACTTCATATCCCGGTTAAGTTCAGGAATTTTAGCATAAACTATTTTCACCGTTATCAAAGTTATGCTTATACCACCCCTTCCAATACATCGTTTTTGAAAGGATATCACCTTCACGGAATAACCTTGGAGACTAACCTGAAAGAAATGTCAGCCGGAATCACCATAGATAATCTATTCAACCAATACTATGAACTTATCCCGTCACGGCCCATGCCGGGCAGAACTTACACCCTGTTTTTGAAATTTAACTTTAAAACAAATAAATCATGAGAAAAACAAAATTTATGATCAAATGGCTACCCGCTTTAGCATTATTACTTTTCCTGCAATCATGTAGAGAACCCGAACCCATTCCCCCGCGTGGAGAATACGAAGGAGGTTATTTTATACTCAATGAAGGACAATTTATGCACGACAACGCTTCAGTGAGTCATATCAAAGATGATTTCACCGGCAAAGAAGACAGTGTTTACTTCAAAGTAAATAATATGGCTTTGGGTGATGTGGCCCAATCCATGTTTGCTAAGGATAATAAAATATATTTCTTAATAAATAATTCACATAAAATTGTTGTTGCCGACAGATGGACCATGGAGCATAAATTATTGGTTACTTCTTATGTGAGATCGCCAAGATATATGATTAAAATTTCAGACCGTTATGCATTGATATCCGACTGGGGTGATGTCTTCGATAGCAATTGGAATGATGTGGAAGACGATTATATAGCATGGTATGATATGGAAAACGATGTTATCACCGACACCCTTCATGTGGATTTGGGTCCCAACCAAATGGTTTATGAAAACGGAAATGTTTATCTATTAATTAGCGGCGTGGGCCAATCACGTAACAAAGTAAGTGTGATTGACCCCGTCGGGAAACATGTTATCACAGATATTACTGTAGGAGACCGTCCTGTTGCCATTGATAAAGATGATGATGATTTTATTTGGGTTTTGAGTTCCGGAAATCAACCTTGGAGTCAAGGGGGCGAAACCCGTGGGAATTTATCTAAAATTCACCCGGCAACCAATAATGTAGTTTCCTCTTATGATTTTTATACTACAGAACACCCGAAATTCATGGATGTTGATGGCAATGATATATACTACATT
>JALVDN010000086.1 GCA_027008965.1 Flavobacteriales bacterium
AATAGTATTCGAAAAATTTCGAGTTAAGCCTTGTAATTCTTGAACAGAATGTAAATTCTTAAATGAATATTCAAATAACTTTTTATCCAATTCATTATGCCAATTTGCCTGCAATAAATTTTCAATAAATTTTTTCTTGTATTTAGATTTAAATAATTTAGGAGTTCTATGTTCCGCCCAAGAAAATAACTTACTAATTTTTATAAGCGAAGCTTGAATTACCCACTTATAAATATTGTCATCTAATTTATGGACCCCTTCCCAATATCTTGATAAAACATTAAAAATTTCATCAGGGTACCAATACCTAATATTTTTATAATCAGGTATAAAAGATTCTTTTTCTTCTTTTATTTGCTTGATTTTATTTAAAAGCATTATTTTGCTTAAAGCTAATTCATTATTATAAAACTTTATCTTTCCTATTATTTCTAATAAAAAGTTAAGGTCTAACAAAATAGCATTTCTTTCTGTTATCATTGCCTCTAAGCCAACAGTACCTGAACCTGCAAATGGATCTAAAACAGTATCTCCCTTTTTTGAATACTCATTTATACAAAATCTCACTACTTGAGGTATAAACTTGGCAGGATAATAATAAACGGAATGCGTCAGATAGTTTGTATTTTTTATTTCAGGCACCAATTCCCTAAATGAAACTTCTACTGGCTCCTCTTTATAATGTCTTAGTTTATCAACAATTTTTTCTTGTTTTTCAAATTCAAAAAGCGAAAGTTGTTTCATAACAGTGATAGATATATTTTTCTTAAATAAACCAAATCCCTAATATATAATATTTTATCAGCTAAACTGGAAAACGGAACAGTTTCTTCTCTCCATTTTGAAGCTAAAAATAATGCTAACTTATCAATTTGATTGACTTCAATTTTTGACAAGTCAATGTTATTTTCTTTTAAATACTTATTTAATAAATCTATATTTGAAATTCCGTTAAATGAAAAAAGTTCCAATTCTAAAGATGATACCGAATAAGAAACCCACAGATCATCCCAACTTGTTATTTTTTTAATAATATGTTGAATAGCTTCTAATATTTCATCATTATTTAATTGATCCCAATCATATATAGCTTTGGCTATTTCATCAATTCCATAGGCTAATTTTAATTTTATGTTCTCTCTAATTAAAATACCATCATTTATGCGTTTTTCAAAATTAGCTTCATCTATTTCATTTATCAACTCTTTAAGCGACGAATATATTTTTAAAATTGTAGATTTTCTTTGCTGTGAGTCTCTTTTATCCCAAATTCCAATCAAATATAATAATTCATATTTTGTGGTTTTCCCGGTTCTTAATATTTCTTTCAAAAAATCAACTAATGAAGACTTGGCTGTTGTGCCTCCTGTATCGTCTCTAGATCTTATTTGAATAAGAATAATTTTTTTATTATCCTCATTTTTTCCCAAAGCATCTATGTCGAGTTTTATATCCTTACCATACGCAAATGCTTCTTTCAAAATTTGTCTCATTTTGGAAACTTTTTCAGGCACATCTCCACAACTTGTAAAATCCCTTAATATCTTTTGAAGAGTTTTTTCTAGGACTTTTCCTTGTCTTGCCCTATATGAACTATGAAAAAATTGGTGAAATGCAAAAAAGGTAGGGTAAAAATTTGCTATTTTATAATCTTTCAAAGAATTAGCTCTATTTATTCCTGCAGCAAATTTTTTTATTGTATCTAAATTATTTACAAGAGAAGAAAAGTTTTTTTCATTTAAATTTATAATAAGTTTGATAGTCAAATCCAAAACAGGCTCTAAAATATCCTTAGCAAATTGAGAATAACTATCATTGCGCAGTAATAAAAAATTTCTTTCTTGTAACTTGATTTCCATAATTCAAATTAAAACAAATTTACATATAAAATCCGACTTCTCAATTGGTGAATTCCCAAATAATACCCAACCTTATGTAATGATCGGCAAAAGGATAGCCGGGTGCACTGTAATAGCGCGGATTTCTCTTCTCCCAATAGGCGTTGACATGCGCCCACTTCAAAAAGGCCCGGAATTTTTTCACCTTGAAATTGAAAAAGAAATCCAATAAATAAAATCCGCCGTATTTCTTTTGGCGTTGTTCATAAAAAGTATTCAACATCGGGAAATAGCCCGGCATATAGTATTCCGAAAAATATTTTACCATAAATCCGCTTTGCATCCACATATGTTTTTGAAACCACCAATCATTGTAATATAAACTCGCCCTTCCTATCCATTGCGGCATATCCGTCACCTGGCGTCCGGCAAAAACTTGTTGCCATTGAATTTCCGGATAAAAGCCAAATCTACCGGCTTTCATATCGTTGCCATAATATATTTTCATCATATCCACCTTTCCCGGATATTGATGCGATATACCCAAGTTATCCAAATAAGCCCGGTTATATTGAATATGTGACCTTAACCTTATTTTACCCCATTTTTCGTGCTGAACTTCCGCTTCCATTAACGACTCCTTCACCGGCAATGGTTCTTTCTTCCAATTATAGCGCTCAAATCTCGATTGCCTAATCCAAAAAACAGGCCGGGGAAAACGTTTTTGGAGTAAAAGTTTTAATTTTATTTCCCATTTTCCCGCTTCAAAACTTGTTTTTTGCAAAATTTGATATAAGTTCTTGCTTATTTCGTAACGTAATAATGTCTTGTTTTTTACCTGGCCGAAATTATAATGGTTTTCGCTTTCCAAATAGTTGAAAACATATAAATTGCTTGCAGGAACAACATAATTATTCACCGTAACGGTAGTATCAAACCGGATAAACATGCGGTGATGCTTCCACCCCAAACGCGATTCCAAAAAGCTGTTTTTATATGAAACACTCCAAGTATGCTTATAGTCGCGATGCGCAATGGAATCTTTATTCAAACTGTATGTTATACTTGGCCCGTAAACGTCCTGTGTCCCGCCTTCATACTCAAAATAACCTTTGTCATAAACAAAATCATACGACAAAGAAATTTTATCCTGTTTCTTCCGTTTCCAAGATTGGAAAATCCCCGTTTTACGTTGATGAAATATACTTTTATCATTTTCCAAACGGACCGGAATTCGTCCGCGGTCGGCATAAACATCACTTTGATTTTCAAACAGGTTTTCATCTGTGATGCCCCCACTTTCTTCGTTTTCCAAATGATTTTTATACATGTAAAACCTGATTTTATACCTGCCTTCCCATCCTTCATAAGCCGTATTGAAAAACCAGGTCTCCATGGAAGATAAACTTCTTCTGTAATACCCCAAAGAACTCAATCCTCTATATCCCAATGCCAAATTCCATTCGGGCAAAATATTGATCCCGATTCTCGAATCCAACATTTGTCCTTGATTGTTTCCGGTCAAGAAAAACAAACGGGAATAGGGCGTAGGCACCTTGTAGTAATGAATTTCATCATCCTTTCTTGCAAAAGCCGTTTTCCCTTGCGGAACAAAATCAGGGAAAAAAAATAGCCCGAAAAAATAAGAATCCAGCCGGTTGACAGGCTGGCCGATATTCTGAAAAGGCATATACTCAAACAAATCTTTTTGGGCAAAATTGGCTCGATAATAATCTTCCAGATCCAAAACAGTATCCACCCTCAATGTATCTTTCAATGCAGTTTCGGCAACATACTCATACATTTTTAACGGATAAACTTTCAACTTCCTGGTTTTCTTCTTGCTGGCCGAAGTATCAGCCGTGAATTGTCCGGGCATTTTACCATTGTTTCCTTGTCTTCTGATATCACCCAAATCGCGCCCGATACCTCCTATCTGTGCATGCAAATGCCACATACTCAAAAACAACCCTATAAAAATCCCTCTTTTTAGCATAAAACAAAGATAGACATTCCGTTTTTATCCCGCGATATAAAATCCACCTTTACGCTCCACAATCATTTTTTTCTCCAATAGTTTTCGAATGATTTTCTCTACCAAACCCGGACAAGTAACCCGCACTTTCAAATGATATAACGCAATACCCTTATGCATTTGTATAACATCCAGCACTTCTTTTTCCAATTGTTCTTCATCCGTTTGACGGCATAAACACACATCACATTTTCCGCAATCCGAAACTTCGTTTTCACCGAAATATTCGGCTAAAAATCTTTGCCGGCAAATTTGTTCATTCCGAACATATTCCAATACTTTCAAAGCTTTTTCCCGCTTGTTTTCCAAAAATTTCCTGATTTCCTTGGCATACATATTGATGGCC
>JALVDN010000087.1 GCA_027008965.1 Flavobacteriales bacterium
CAAAATAAAGTGCTAAAAGCGCAAATTAACAATTTGAACCAATCGGACATTGACCAGATTGATGTGACTGTTGACGGACAAGAATTGGTAAAAATTCCTTATCAAAATCAAATAGAAATTAAACTCGATGACAAATTTAAACTAGGTACACATCAACTTATATTTGATTTTATTAAAGACGACCAATCTGTAAAAAAAATTACTAAAAACATAGAACTTTATGCCGGTGTTTCACCCAAAGTTTTAAAATACAAACTCATTAATACCTACCCGCACGATATCAATGCGTTTACACAAGGACTCGAATTTTATAAAGATACACTCTATGAAGGCACTGGATTAAATGGTGAGTCAAGCTTGCGTAAAACCGATTATAAAACCGGAAAAATTTATAAAAAAATTGATTTAGACAGAAAATACTTCGGTGAAGGTATCAGTATTCTCAATGATAAAGTATATCAACTGACTTGGCAAAACGGTATTGGTTTTATATATGATACAAATTTGAACCAAAAAGGCGAATTCAAATATCAAAACAGTAAAGAAGGCTGGGGCTTGTGTAACGACGGGGCTACACTTTACAAATCTGACGGCACCGAAAAAATTTGGCAACTCGACCCGGAAACACTGGCTGAAAAAGATTTTATCAACGTCTATACCAACCGGCATAAAATCACGCGTATCAACGAATTGGAATGGGTAAACGGAAAGATTTATACCAACGTTTGGCAAAAAAACGCTCTGGCTATCATTGACCCTAAAACTGGCACTGTTGAAGGCATTATCAACCTATCCGACCTGCATAACAAAGTAACCAAACACCCGCAACTCGATGTTTTAAACGGTATAGCTTACGACAAAAAAACCGGGCATCTGTTTGTAACCGGCAAAAAATGGGATAAAATGTTTGAGATAGAAATCCAACCATAATCACAACATTTTCAATAAATATTCAATTGATTTTTGATAATTACCAAAATAATTCCTAATTTTATGCTAATGTTTATCTCAAAAATCAATTGTTATGAAAAAATCTTTACTTATTCTATTATTGATTGTTCAATCATTAATTTTGCAATCGCAAACCGTTCATTGGCAAAAATTGTACGGCGGCACTGATTCGGACAAAGGCACTTGCTTTTTGTCTCCGTCTCCTGTCATTTATCCTTCACCCGGACTTATTATCGGTGGATACTATAAATCCGTTGATGGGGACTTTACAAGCAACCAAGGTAACTATGATGCGACTGTCATGTCCATTAATCCTAATAACGGCGACATTTTATGGCAAACCACATTTGGTGGTTCAAATGCCGACTATATATATGATATAACTTTCATTGGATCTGATATTTATGTAGTTGGGGCAACTAAATCTAATGACGGTGATATCACATCCGGTCATGGTAACTATGATTATTTAGTGGCTAAACTGGATATTAACGGCAATCTAATTTGGGTTAAAACCTTTGGTGGAAGCGATATTGATAAAGCTACTTCGGTCATTGTTGTTAATTCAACTATAAAAGTGCTTGGTTACAGCAAATCAATAGATGGCGATATAGCCACCGGCAGTAACCATGGCGGTTATGATATTTGGCTACTCAATCTGGATACTGATGGAAATATCCTTTCACAACACACTTATGGCGGCAGCAATGATGATAAGAGTGTTGAGTTTAATAAGAACGTGGAATATGATGGTAACATTATAACTGCTTATTCCAAATCAAATGATGGCGATTTGACAACCAACCATGGTAATTACGATTATTGGATTTTTAAAATTGACACCAATGATAACATTGTTTGGCAACAATCTTATGGTGGTAGTGGTATTGACAAAGACCCACATATTACTAACTTTTCCGGTATGACATATATAGCAGGAACATCTAACTCAACAGATGGTGATATCACCAATCCATTAGGCAATTTTGATATTTGGTTTTTAGAAATTGACGGTCAAACCGGTCAGCTAAGTAATCAAACCAATATTGGTGGAAGCGGTGCTGACTTTGCTACGGATATTATTGATACTCCATTGGTAATAAGAAATAGCTCTGCACCAATCGGTTACATAGCCGCCTATTCAAACTCAAATGATGGTCATTTTACAACTAATAACGGTAACTATGACAGCTGGTTAATAGGTTTAGATTTTTCAAATAATTTTAATACGCTCTTTCATTTAGGTGGTGATGATGTAGATGAACTTGTATCAATTGATCTAAATTATTTATTAGGGACAACTAAATCAGAGGATGGAAGCTTCAATGCACAACATGGCAGTTACGATATTTGGTTAACAAGTGAAGAACTACCTGTCGATAATGGAGGCATTGACCAAATTAAAATCAATGTTAAAACATATCCTAATCCGGTTACGGATTTTATACAAGTTGAAGTTCCAAATATTCAAAAAATAGAATTATTTGACATAAACGGAAAATTGGTAAAATCATATAAATTACCCGGATTAATTGATTTAGCAAGAATAGATATATCAAATTTGCACAATGGTGAATATCTATTAAAAACAACAACCAAAAAAGGCATCGGATTAAATAAAATTACCAAAAAATAGTCTCTGAGAATATTTTTATAAAAGAATAGTATTACAAAAAAATAACAAAATTTAGTTAGATTGCTAATAATCAATATATTATCTTTATTATTTAGCATTCTGTTTTTTTAATAATACTTTAATAAATGTTTTCAGGAAGCAAACTCTTTTGCCTTGTACCAAAAGGAATTATATTTTATCCAAGATAAATTGAATTATTTTTTATATATCAAGACGAAAAACGCAGTTATAACCATAGCTGAAACGGGTATTTTCAAAGATACGGAGAAAAAGAAACGATTTATTAGACTACTAATATATAGTTGTTTTTGGTATTAATTATAACAAAAAAACATCTCTTTTGTGTTAATTTTGCGTTCTAATATTTGGTATTGTAGCAATTTTATGTAATTTCGCAGCTAAATTTGTATTATTATGGCTAAAGTTAAAGCGGAAATTATAGGTATCGGGAGTTATATTCCCAATAAAGTGGTACCTAATTCGCATTTTTTAGATTGGGAATTTTATGATGCCAATGGCAAAAAATTTGATACACCCAATGAAGTAATTATTGAAAAATTCAAAGCTATTACCGGTATTGAAGAACGCCGCTGGCTCGACGATGATATGGTTGCTTCGGATATGGCTGTCATAGCGGCGCAACGTGCTATTGAAGATTCCGGAATCAACCCTGACGACTTGGATTATATCATAGCGGCAACTAATTTTGGAGATGTTGAAAAGGATAATTATTTCTCTGATTTTATGCCTGCAGTTGCTTCCCGCATCAAACACCGCTTAAAGTTAGCCCATCCAAAAGCCATAGCATTCGATGTGATTTTCGGTTGTCCGGGCTGGTTACAAGCCTTGATTATGTCTAACCAATTTATGAAAGCCGGCGATGCCCAATATGCTTTAATAATCGGAGCAGAAGCTTTATCACGAGTTGTAGACCCATTTGACCGTGATGCCATGATTTTTGCCGACGGTGCCGGTGCAGTGGTGGTTAAACTCAATGCTGATGAAAACGGAAGCGGTATTTATGCATATAAAACCGTTTCACATGCCCATCCGCAAGCCGAATTACTATATAATGACCGCTCTTTTAATCCTGATTACAATCCCAATGCAAAATTTATAAGAATGCAAGGGCATAAAATTTACGAATACGCTCTAACAGAAGTGCCGGCAGCCATGAAATCCGCATTGGATGAGAGCGGATTTGATATCGATGATGTCAAAAAAATCTTTATCCACCAAGCCAATGAAAAAATGGACGAACAAATTGTCAAACGCTTTTACCGCTTGTTTAAAAAACAAATGCCCGAACATATTATGCCTATGAACATCCAAAAATTAGGCAATAGTTCGGTAGCAACCATTCCTACCTTGATGGATATGGTTCGTAAAGGCGAATTGCCTCCTCACGACTTACAAAAAGGTGATGTGATCATGTTGGCTTCTGTTGGTGCCGGTATGAATATCAATGCTGCCGTTATGAAGTATTAGTATCAAGTAACTAGTGTCGTGTCAAGTATATTATTGTCATACCAAGCACTCGCTCTTTTTGCCGATAACTGCATTAATAATTTTAACCATAGCTACGGCTATGTTGAAAATTATGTGCTTTGTTCTCGACAAAAA
>JALVDN010000088.1 GCA_027008965.1 Flavobacteriales bacterium
TGAGCGGTTCAATCAAATGAATATTCTCTATTTCTCCAAGCAATTCATAGACGGGTTTTCTCACATTAGGATTAAGATGCACCGGATAAACAATTTCAACTTCAGGATGTGTCATGGCAATTTCAGCCAAACTTTCACAAATTTCAACAAACCCGTCTCCGAAATTTTCTCTACGGTGGCCGGTTACAAGGATGATTTTTTTTGAAAAATCAAGTTTGGATTGTAGAAACTCTATTTCCTTATCAGTATAAGACTTAAGTTTTTCAAGTGCCATTTGAAGGCTGTCAATCACGGTATTCCCCGTTATGATGATATTATCAGGTTCAACTCCTTCTTTCAATAAATTATTAAATGCACGTTGCGTGGGAGCAAAATGAAAATCGGCGAGTTTACCCGTTAATTGTCTGTTTATTTCTTCCGGGAAAGGGGCGTGTTTGTTATAAGTTCTGAGTCCGGCTTCAACATGTCCTACTTTAATTTGATGATAAAAGGAGGCCAAAGCCCCGACAAATGTAGAGGTTGTATCTCCATGAACCAAAACCAAATCCGGGCGGAATTTTTTCAATACCTTTTGAAGGGATAATAAAATGCGCGACGTCAATTCAAAAAGATTTTGGTTGGGTTTCATGATATTCAAATCATAATCCGGTTGAATATCAAAAAATTCCAAAACCTGGTCGAGCATTTCGCGGTGTTGAGCTGTAACACAAACTTTGCTTTCAATGTTTGGCTCGTCTTGCAATGCTTTTATAACCGGGGCCATTTTTATGGCTTCGGGCCGGGTCCCGAAAATACTCAACACCTTCATTTTAGGCGGTCATTGCTATAGTTTTTGTTTCTCTACTTTGACGTCGTATGCTTCAATAATATCTCCTTCTTTGATATCATTATAATTTTTGATGGTTAAACCGCATTCATAGCCTTTGCTCACTTCTTTCACATCGTCTTTAAATCGTTTGAGAGAGCTGAGTTCACCGTCGTGAATAACAATTCCATCCCGGATAACTCTCACACGGGATTTATTGTATATTTTCCCCGACGTGACCATACAACCTGCAACGGTTCCGATTTTGGAAATTTTAAAAGTTTGTCTCACTTCTGCCGTTCCGGTCACTTCTTCACGTTCTACGGGCGAAAGCATGTTTTCCAATGCATTCTTCACATCGTCTATGGCATCATAAATAACGGAGTATGTTTTGATTTGAACACCTTCTTCATTCGCCAGTTTGTTGGCATTTCCCGAAGGGCGCACATTAAACCCGATGATGATTGCATCGGATGCGGCCGCCAAGTTTACGTCGGCTTCAGTGATTTGTCCCACTCCTTTATGGATGATATTGACGTTTACTTGTTCTGTGGAGAGTTTTGTCAATGCATCGGAAAGAGCTTCAACCGAACCGTCCACGTCGCCTTTTATGATGAGGTTAAGTTCTTTAAAATCTCCTGCTGCAATTCTTCTTCCAAGCTCATCAAGTGTGAGGTGTTTTTTGGATCGCAATTCTTGTTCCCTGAAAATTTGGTCTCTTTTTTGGGCTATTTTTTTCGCTTGGCGCTCATCTTCATATACTTTGAATTTATCTCCTGCTTTGGGGGCACCATTCAATCCGATTATTTGTACGGGTGTGGCGGGTCCTGCTTCTTTAACGCGTTTTCCGCGTTCATCAAACATAGCTCTTACCTTTCCGTGGTTTCTTCCTGCCACCATATAGTCGCCAATTTTCAAGGTCCCGTTTTGTACCAATATGTTGGCTGTATATCCTTTACCTTTTTCCAAGGAAGCCTCCAAAACGGTTCCGGTGGCTTTCCGGTTAGGATTGGCTTTCAATTCGAGCAATTCCGCTTCCAATAGAATTTTTTCAAGTAATTCCGGGATTCCTTGTCCTGTTTTGGCGGATATTTCTTGTGATTGATATTTACCGCCCCAGTCTTCCACCAAAAGGTTCATTTGAGCCAACTGGTTTTTAATTTTTTCAGGATCGGCATTGGGTTTATCCACTTTATTGATGGCGAAAATCATAGGCACTCCCGCTGCTGTGGCATGATTGATAGCTTCTTTGGTTTGAGGCATAATGGCATCATCCGCCGCAATAACAATAACGGCTATATCCGTCACTTGGGTTCCACGGGCTCGCATGGCCGTAAAGGCTTCGTGCCCGGGGGTATCCAAAAAAGTGATTTTTTCACCGTTATCCAGGGTTACACTGTAGGCTCCGATATGTTGAGTGATACCTCCTGCTTCTCCCGCCACCACATTGGTTTTGCGTATATAATCCAGTAGCGAAGTTTTTCCATGATCAACATGTCCCATGATGGTTACAATGGGAGGACGTTTCACCAAATCCGCTTCGTTGTCGGTTTCTTCTTCTTCCTCCTCTTCTTCTTCCAACTCATCCACTTTGTTGAAATTCACTTCATATCCGTATTCTTGTGCAAGGAGTTCTATGGTTTCGGCATCCAAACGCTGATTTACCGTTACTACAATTCCAAGTTCTTCAAAAGCTTTACTCACCAAATCAATCGGATCAATATCCATTAAACCTGCCAATTCACTCACCGAAGCATATTCAGCCAATTGAAGTGTTCTTTCTTTGAGGCTCTCTTCTTCCAGAATTTTTTGGATTTTTTCTTTTTTCTTTTCGCGTTTGAGGCGTTTCAGTTTCTTTTTCTGATCTTTTTTCCCAAGGTTTTCTTCTAACTTTTCTTTTCGGGCTTTGATGATTTTCATCATCTCTTCAGGAGTGATTTCTTGCTTCTCTTTGGCTTTTACCCTTGGCTTGGAAATTCTTTTTCTTTTGCGTTTTTTCTCGGCTTCTTTGGCTTGTATTTTTTCCCTTTCCTTTTTAGTGATAATTTTTTTCTTCGGTTTAGTGTCACTGGGAATATCATCCAATTTTATCTTTTCACCCGTGAAATTGAGACTAGGTTTGGAAGGGATTTGAGTTTCTATATTTTCAATAACGGGTTTTTCTTCTTTGATTTCTTCTTCGGATATTTCTTCCGGCTGAATGCTTTCAACCGGCTTCTCTTCTTTTGTTTCAATTTTTTCTTTTTCTTCTTTTTGGGCAGGCGTTTCTTTTTTCGGCTCAATATCAATTTTCCCTAAAACCTTTGGTTTTTTAACAATGGGTTTTTCTTCTGGTTGGGGTTTTTCAACCGGCTCGGCTTTAGGTTTGGCTTTTTCTTTAATTTTTTCAATTTGTTCCCGGTGTTCGGCGGCGGCTTTCTCCGCTTCACTTCTAAGTTTCCGGTCTACGTCAAATTTCTCTAATAAAATATTATAAATTTCTTCATCTATTTTTGTGGTAGGTTTTGCCGGAATATCATAACCCTTTTCTTTGAGATAATCCACAATGGTATGAAGGCCCACATTGAGCTCCTTCATAATAAAACGTAAATTCTTTTTTCCTGCCATGTTGTAAATCTATTGATTTTTTTAATCTTCAAATTCTTTTTTGAGTATTTGAATAACTTCTTTGATGGTGTCTTCTTCCAAATCGGTTTTTTTAACCAGAAAATCAAGGTCTTGTTCCAAAACACTTTTGGCCGTATCCAAACCTATTTTTTTAAACTCATTGATGATCCACTCATCTATTTCATCCGTAAATTCGGTCAATTCAACATCTTCTTCTTCTTGTTCTCGCATAATATCCAATTCATATCCCGTGAGCATACTGGCTAATCTGATATTCACTCCTTTTTTCCCGATGGCTTTGGATATTTCTTCGGGGCGCAAATAAATTTTGGCCCGTTTTTTTTCTTTATCCACTTCCATGCGTTGTATTTTAGCAGGGCTAAGTGCACGTTGAATGAATAACTCATCATTATCCGTGTAATTGATTACATCAATATTTTCATTTCTGAGTTCACGGACGATTCCATGAATTCTGGAGCCCTTAATACCCACACACGCACCCACCGGGTCAATACGGTCATCGTAAGAGGAAACCGCCACTTTGGCTTTTTCACCCGGAATGCGGGCTATTTTGTTGATGGTGATAATACCATCCATGATTTCGGGGATTTCTTGCTCAAACAGTTTTTCCAGAAAACGGTTGTCGGTCCTTGAAAGAATCACAAGCGGTTTGTTGTTGTGCATCCTCACTTCTTTGATAACACCCCTCACCGTATCGTCTTTTCTGAAACGGTCCGATGGTATTTGCTCGCTTTTTGGCAGAATGATCTCCAGT
>JALVDN010000089.1 GCA_027008965.1 Flavobacteriales bacterium
CACATACAAGTTTCAGATCATGTGAAAATCGGAGCCAAATCAGGCGTTACCGGTAGAATTAAAGAAGGAGATGTGCTATTGGGAGCACCCGCCCTCCCGATCAAAGATTTCAGAAAATCTCATGTTTTGTTCAAAAATCTGGGAAATCTGTATGATCAAATAAAAGAATTGCAAAAGGAAATAAAGTCATTGAAAAAGGAAAGGCATGAGTAAACAAAAAACTTTAAAAAAACCCGTTTCAACAGAAGGGGTTGGCTTACATACAGGGAAAAAGGTAACCATGACTTTCAAACCAGCACCGCCCAATCATGGTATTATTTTTGTCAGAACAGATTTGGAAGGCGATCCCATCATCGAAGCCAATGCCGATTTGGTTTCCGATACGCTTCGCGGCACCACATTGGAGAAAAACGGCGTTAAAGTTCACACCGTTGAACATGTTTTGGCCGCCATAACGGGAATGGATTTGGATAATGTGATTATTGAACTGGATGCCCCCGAGCCTCCCATTAAAGACGGATCGGCCATGCCTTTTGTTGAAATGATAGAGCAAGCCGGAATAGAAGAACAAGATGCAGAAAGAGAGGTATATGTAGTCAAAGAAAACATATCTTATGTTGACCCCGAGACAGGTAGCGAAATAATCATCATGCCTTCTGATAAATTTCAAGTGACATGTATGGTAGATTTTGGAACTAAAGTTTTAGGGACTCAAAATGCATATCTGAAAGATTTGAGCGAATTCAAAACCGAAATCGCCGCCGCAAGAACTTTCAGTTTTCTCCATGAACTGGAAGCATTATTAAGAAACAATCTTATCAAAGGCGGAAATCTCAATAACGCCATTGTTTTTGTGGATAAGGAAATTGATGAATCCACCATGGATTTATTAAAAAAATCTTTTAACAAAGACGATATTGAAGTAAAACCCAATGGAATCTTAAACAATCTCACGCTCCGTTGGCCCAATGAAGCCGCCCGGCATAAACTTTTAGACATTATAGGTGATGTTACATTAGTGGGCACCAAACTGCAAGGGAAAATCATCGCCAATAAGCCGGGGCACAAAATCAATACCGCCTTTGCTAAAAAACTTCGTAAAATCATTAAAAACGAAAAGCGAAGCAATGTGCCCGATATCGATTTAAACGCTCCTCCGCTGTATAACAGCATGGAAATCAAAAAACGACTACCTCACCGGTTCCCTTTCTTATTGATTGACAAAATTTTCAAACTAACACCCACCACCGTTATCGGAGTTAAAAATGTCACGGCAAATGAACAGTTTTTTGTGGGCCACTTCCCCGATGAACCCGTGATGCCCGGCGTTTTAATATTGGAAGCTATGGCACAAACCGGTGGTATATTGGTTTTGGATTCGGTAGATGACCCGCAAAATTATTTGACCTATTTCCTCAAAATGAACAACGTCAAATTCAAAAGAAAAGTTCATCCGGGAGATACCCTGATTTTGAAAGCGGATTTATTGGAACCCATACGAAGAGGTATTTGTCACATGCAAGCATATGCCTACGCCAACAATAAATTAGTTGCCGAAGCCGAAATGATGGCACAAATAGTCAGAAAAGATAAAGTTATTAAATGATGATATCCGATTTAGCATATATTCACCCCGAAGCCGAATTAGGCAAAAATGTGGTCGTGGAGCCTTTTTCATATATAGATAAAAATGTTGTAATAGGCGACAATACGGTTGTAGGACCAAACGCCACTATCTTGTCAGGAAGCCGGATAGGTAAAAACTGTCAAATTTTCCCGGGAGCCACAATAGGTGCCATTCCGCAGGACTTGAAATTCGAAGGAGAAGATTCCCTGGCCATTCTGGGAGATTATGTGGTAGTAAGAGAAAACGTTACCGTCAATCGCGGGACCAAAGCCAGCGGACAAACCATTGTTGGGAATCATGTTTTACTTATGGCCAACGCTCATGTTGCTCATGATTGTATTGTTCATGATCATGCCATACTGGTCAATAACGTAGCCCTTGCAGGACATGTGGAAATCGGAGAGTGGACCATTTTGGGAGGTCTATCAGCCGTCCATCAATTTGTGAAAATCGGCCCGCATGTGATGGTTTCAGGCGGATCATTGGTGAGAAAGGATATTCCTCCCTATATCAAAGTCGCTAAAGAACCATTGCAATATACCGGAATCAACTCAATCGGGTTGCGGCGCAGAGGTTTTACTAATGAAAAAATCAGAGAAATTCAAGATATTTACAGGGCCTTATACCTGAAAGGGATGAATATTTCACAAGCATTGGAATATATTGAGAAAGAAATTCCCGCTTCATACGAAAGAGATTTAATCCTGGATTTTGTAAAAAATTCAGTCAGAGGAATTGTAAGAGGTAAATTTTTAACATCCGAAAAATAAAAATAATTAATATGGCAACAACATCAGATATCCGTAGAGGAATGTGTATTAAACACAACAACGACATTTTTAAAATCATTGAATTTTTACACGTTAAACCCGGGAAAGGACCTGCATTTGTACGCACCAAAATCAAAAGCTTGACCACCGGGAAAGTATTAGATTTGACCATTCCTGCAGGTCACAAAATAGATGATGTCCGGGTGGAAACACGCAAGTATCAATATTTATATAATGACGGCGAACGTTATCATTTTATGGATGAAGATACCTTTGAGCAAATAGATCTCCCGGAAAGCGCTATTGACAATCCTCAATTTTTGAAAGAAGGCGAAGTGGTGACCATCCTCATCAAAGCCGATGACAACACTCCCTTGACATTGGAAATGCCCGCATCGGTAGTTTTGGAAGTAACCCATACCGAACCCGGCGTAAAAGGAAATACGGCCACCAATGCTACCAAACCCGCCACACTGGAAACAGGAGCACAAGTTAAGGTGCCACTATTTATCAATGAAGGGGATAAAATAAAAATCAACACCGAGACTGGAGAATATATTGAACGCGTGAAATAATAAACCAAAAAATGATTTTTGTTACACCCTATTCAACTGATTTTATACACCTTTGAAAAAAATTGAAAAAACATGAGTGTACTGGTAAATAAAGATTCAAAAGTAATTGTACAAGGATTCACCGGTTCCGAAGGAACATTTCACGCACAACAAATGATAGACTATGGTACTAATGTAGTTGGAGGGGTCACCCCCGGCAAAGGCGGACAAACCCACTTGGGTCGTCCGGTTTTCAATACTGTAAAAGAAGCCGTTGAAGCCACCGGCGCCGATACTTCCATTATTTTTGTTCCCCCTGCTTTTGCTGCCGATGCCATTAAAGAGGCCGCCGAAGCGGGTATAAAGGTAATTGTAGCCATCACCGAAGGTATTCCTGTGGCCGATATGGTTAAAGCTAAAGATTATGTAGATCGTAAAGGTGTTCGATTAGTAGGTCCCAACTGTCCCGGTGTCATCACTCCCGGAGAAGCCAAAGTAGGCATCATGCCCGGTTTTGTTTTCAAAAAAGGTAACATCGGCCTGGTATCCAAATCAGGGACATTGACCTATGAGGCGGCCGATCAGATTGTCAAAGAAGGGCTGGGAATATCCACCGCCATAGGAATTGGTGGAGATCCCATTATCGGCACCACAACCAAAGAGGCTGTGGAACTTTTCATGAATGACCCCGAAACTGAAGCTATTGTTATGATTGGAGAAATCGGTGGAAACCTGGAAGCCGAAGCCGCCAAATACATCAAGAAAACCGGCAACAAGAAACCCGTCATTGCCTTTATTGCCGGACAAACCGCTCCCAAAGGCCGAACAATGGGACATGCCGGAGCCATTGTAGGTGGCAAAAACGATACAGCCCAAGCCAAAATGGAAATTTTGCGGGCGCATGGCGTACATGTAGTGGAATCCCCTGCCGAAATAGGGAAAACTGTTGCCCGGGTGCTTGGAAAAAAACAGGAGGTATAAAACGATTTCAAATAAAACGGAAAGCAGTCTGATTTCAGGCTGCTTTTTCATTTGTGTGAGAATTTCTTTAAAACTTTTTTCTATTATTTTTCTTTAAATGAAATAATTTTCCAGTTGCCCTCCTTATCGGTTACAATGGCGTAGTAGGTGTTCCGGCGTTTAATCAGATCAAGAAGTTTCATTCCGGAGAATTTACGCACTACCGGTTCCAGATTTCCGGGCATAAGAATGTAGGTGGTTTGCGTGGA
>JALVDN010000090.1 GCA_027008965.1 Flavobacteriales bacterium
TGGCATGTATTGATGAAACGTGCCGGAAAACTCATCGGGACGGCCAGGATTTTTCCGCCTGATGTATATTTTAAAAAGCATACGTCCATAGGAAGAGTGGTTGTTGAGAAAACATTTAGGAAGCGTTCATTGGGAAAGGAATTGATGCGAAAATCCATGGAATTTTTGATGGAAAAATTTCCGGAATATCCCATTGCTATCAGTGCGCAGAAATATTTGGAAAGATTCTATGAAGATTTAGGATTTTATACAGAAGGTAAAGAATATTTGGAAGATGGAATACCTCATGTCAAGATGATATTTCAAAAAAAATAAATATATGATACGAACTGATCCTATGCTCAGGGAAAACAGTTTACAAGATAAAACCGTTGTGATTACGGGAGGCGGAAGTGGACTGGGTAAGTCCATGGCAGAAATGTTATTGCGGTTGGGTGCACGAGTGGCCATTTGTTCGCGTGATGAAGAAAAATTAAAACGGGCAACCGAAGATTTGAAAACCAAGACGGGAAATGATCAAATCATTTATGCGGTTTGTGATGTGCGCGATGATGAGATGGTAGCAAATGCACTGGGTCAAATCAGAAAGACCTTCGGCAGTTATAATGCTTTGATAAACAATGCGGCGGGAAATTTTATTTCGCCTACCGAACGTTTATCGTCCCGGGCTTTTGATGTGATTTTGGATATTGTTTTGAAGGGCACCAAGAATGTTACACTGGCCTCGGGGAAATATTGGATACGGGAAAAAATTCGCCCGGTTTCGGTGGTGAATATTGTTACCACCTATGCTTGGACGGGTTCGGGATATGTGGTTCCTTCTGCCGCCGCCAAGGCGGGTGTGTTGGCCATGACCCGTTCATTAGCGGTGGAATGGGCTCAATACGGTATGCGTTTCAATGCCGTGGCGCCCGGACCTTTTCCCACCAAAGGAGCGTGGGACCGGTTGCTACCGGGGGAGTTAAGGGAGCGATTCAATCCCGCTCAAAGGGTTCCTTTGGGCAGGGTGGGAGAACACGCGGAACTGGCCAATCTTATTTCCTATCTTATCAGTGATTATTCATCATTTATCAATGGCGAGGTGATTACCATTGACGGTGGCGAATGGTTGCTGGGAGCGGGTGAGTTCAATCAACTGCGTGCTGTTTCGGAAGCTCAGTGGGATATGTTGGAGCAAATGATCAAGTCAGCCAAAAAGAAAAAATGACGCATAAGAAAAAACGGATTATTATTTTCACCGATGGTGCTTGCAAAGGCAATCCGGGTCCCGGAGGTTATGGTATTTTGATGAAGTTGGAGGATTCGGCTTATCAAAAATCGTTTTATGAAGGATTCCGGCGAACCACCAATAATCGGATGGAGCTTATGGCAGTGGTGGAAGCTTTGAAAAAAATAAAAAAACCCGGTGAAGAAGTTTTTGTTGTAACCGATTCCAAATACATTTCCGATGCTTTGAATAAAGGTTGGTTGGAAAAATGGAAAGCCAACGGATTTAAAAAAATCAAAAATCCGGATTTGTGGAAAGCATTGGCGGAAGAATTGGATAAGCACAAGGTTCATTTTGAATGGGTGAAAGGACATAATAAGCACCCCGAAAACGAATATTGCGACCGTTTGGCGGGCAAGGCGGCAAGCCAACCCAAGCATAAACTGAAAAGAGATGTTTTTTATGAAAAGCATCATCCGGAGGTGCAAAAGTAGTTTTGGAGATGAACTTTGCGCCGGCGGGCGAAGTGATATCCTTTTGAAGGCGAAGCCGAGCGGATGAGCGTTTGAGGAGGCTCCGAGCGGAGACGAGGAGACCCCACAAAACGCCATTACATCCGCAGGCTGAGCCGAAAAAGATTTAAACGGAGCACGCCATAAGGCGCCCTTATAAAAAATTGAACCGGTCTGTTGTTATTTTTCCTTGCAAAATCCTATATTTGCTCATGGAAAATCCGAAGCGGAAAACCAAAAAGATTGTTATCACCGGCGGACCGGGAACCGGAAAATCCACGGTGATTGCCGAGCTTGAAAAACGGGGTTATGCGGTGCAACCCGAAGTGTCGCGTGAGATTATCCGGGAGGCCAAAGCGCAGGGTATTGACCAACTTTTTTTGGAAGACCCGTTGTTGTTCAGTAAAAAACTGATTGAAGGACGGGTGAAACAATTTATTGAGGCGGAGAATGTGGATGCGGAAGTGGTATTTTTTGATCGCGGAATTCCGGATGTGAATGCTTATTTGAGATACAGTAAAACCCCCATTCCCGAGGATTTTCAAAAAACCGCCGAAAAGTATCAATACGACCAACCGGTTTTTGTGATGCCGCCATGGGAAGAAATTTATACCACTGATTATGAACGCTATGAGAGTTTCAATCAGGCCCAATTGATTCATAACCGCTTGGTGAATATGTATATGGATTTGGGCTATTTTTTGATTTTTGTTCCGTTTGGCACGCCGGAGAAACGAACGGATTTTGTCCTGGACGTTTTAGAAAAATATGAGTGACCCGCGAGAGGTTTTAAAAAAATATTGGGGCTATACTTCTTTTAAATATCCGCAGGAGGAAATTATTGGTGAAGTATTGTCCGGCAAGGATGTGTTGGCCGTTTTGCCTACGGGATTCGGTAAGTCGGTGATTTATCAGGTGGCGGGTTTATGCACCGGTGGGGTGACTGTGGTGATTTCGCCTTTGGTGTCGCTCATGGAAGATCAGGTTCAAAATTTGCGAAAAATAGGCATTTTGGCTGAAGCCGTCACCGGAAAACTCTCCGGCGAGCAATTGCGGATGAAATTGGACAATGTGCGTTATGGAAAATATCCTTTCCTTTTTCTTTCGCCCGAACGTTTGCAAAACCGGACGGTGCAGGATTATTTGAGCGAATTGCCGGTGCGGTTAATCACTATTGACGAGGCACATTGTGTTTCGGAGTGGGGGCATGATTTTCGTCCGGATTATTTGCGGATAAAAGATCTGAGAAAACTGTTGCCCGGGGTTCCGGTTTTGGCCTTGACGGCTACGGCCCAACCGCAAACGCGCGCGGATATTATCCGAAAATTGGAAATGCAGAACCCGGTGGTGTTTAAAATGCCGGTGCGTCGTGAGAATTTGGCTTTTTCGGTGATCAAGTCGGAAGATAAATTCGGTTTGGTTTCTACATTGTTGCAAGATAATACATCAGCTATTGTTTATGTGAATACCAGGAGAAATACCGTTTTTCTGGCACAATATCTTCAAAGTCATCAGATTGCGGCAGATTTTTTCCACGGCGGTTTGACACAAAAAGAAAAGAAAGAAAAACTAGAAAAATGGAAGAACAATGAGGTTCCCGTGATGGTGGCCACTTCGGCTTTCGGGATGGGGATTGATAAACCCGATGTTCGAAAAGTGATACATTTCAATATACCTTGGAGTTTGGAAAATTATATGCAGGAGGCCGGACGAGCCGGGAGAGATGGGAAAGGTTCAAAAGCCATATTGATTTATCATAAAGAAGATGTGGAGATGTTTCAACGATTATTAGAGCTTCAACTTCCTTCTTTTGAATTGATCAAAGAGGTTTTAACCCGGTTATATTCCTCTTTTTTTATTGCTTACGGCGAAGGTGCGGGCGTGACGGTGGAAGCGGATATGCGTGAATGGGCAAGGAAAAGAGGTTATAAGGTGTATCAAATCGGAATTATTTTGCGCATATTGGAGTCTACGGGGATGATTATGCTTCTCAATGAAACCGACCGGAGACCTGTGGTTCAAGTGACGGAAACACCCGAAAGGGTCCGGGAATTTATTCAGGATAAGACCTATGATGATCATCCGTTGCAAAAAGTATTATCAGCTTTGGTGAAGGCTTATCCGGATATTTTGGAACAACCCAAGCGGATAGATGTCAAACCTTTGATGAAATACTTGGACATAAATGAGGAAAAATTAAATAAGCATTTGGAGAAGTTACATCAATACGGATGGATTGAATATAAAAAATACAAGGGGCAAACCCAAATCAAATTTCTACGTAACCGCGATGACTCGGCCATCAATATGTATGCCAAGGAAATCAGGAAATTTTTGGAAAACAAGCGGGAAAAAGCTTTGAAAGTATTGGAATATGTTCGGAATGAACAAATTTGCCGGCAAAGATTTTTAGCCGAATATTTTGGTGAAAACGAAGTGCCGGA
>JALVDN010000091.1 GCA_027008965.1 Flavobacteriales bacterium
CGAGGAATCTCATTTTTTTGTCAAATTTGTTTGAGATTTCTCGTCGCTCGCCTGCGGCTCGCTCCCACGAAATGACACGCTCTTCTACAATAAAATCAGTAGCGGTCATTCCGACGGAGCGAAGCGACGAGGAATCTCCGCGCCGGCGGGCGCAGTGTTATCCTTTTGAAGGCGAAGCCGAGCGGATGTTTGGCCGAGGAGGCTCCGAGCCACGACGAGGAGACCCCGCAGGCCAACATTACATCCGCAGGCTGAGCCGAAAAAGATTTAAACGGAGCACGCCAAAGGGCGCCCTGAAAAACAAAAAACTTTTTGATGCCAAATCAAGGTTGTGACACGTAAAATTATTGTATAAATTTCCTTTGATTTGTAGTTGTTAAAAAATTTTTTATAGTTTTGTCGTATTAACCAAAAGAATGTAGGACGATGACAGACAAAGAATTCAACGCCCAAAACGAAATCTTTTCCAAGGTGTTCAGGGCAGGAAGAAGAACTTACTTTTTTGATGTAAGGGAAACCAAAGCCGGTGATTATTATTTAACCATCACCGAAAGCAAACGTCAAACCAATGAAGACGGAAGTTATTATTACAAGAAACACAAAATCTATCTCTACAAGGAAGATTTTGAAAGATTCAAGGAATATTTGAATGAAGTGATGGATTTTATTATCCGTGAAAAAGGTCCGGAAGTGATTTCAGAACGCCATCAAAAGGATTTTCAACCCGAAAATAAAACCGCTGAAGAAAATGAGGCGGAAGAAAGTGCGGAAGAGCAAGAGGAGAATACTGAGGATAAAGAAGAAGGGGATGATGAAAATCCGGAAAAGTTCACCGACGTGGATTTTGATGATATTTAATCCGGAAATTGTACGAACCTAATGATAAACCGCCTTGCCAAGGGCGGTTTTTTGTTTAGCGGCTTCATACGTGTTGATTTCCTTATCTTTGCATCGGGATAAACCACTGACAGATGAAAAAAACCGGATGGATTTTGGGGATGATTTTGATTTTGTTTTCTTGCGAAGAAGAAAGAAAGCTTGATGTGGATGTTTCTCACATTCCGGTGGAAGTGAAAATTACGCGTTTTGACAAATTATTCTACGGCCAACCGGCCGATCGTTTGCCCGGTTTGAAAAAACGATTTCCTTTTCTTTTTCCGGAGGATATACCGGACAGTCTTTGGATAAACAAAATGCAGGATTCGCTCCTGTTAGATTTGAAAACCCAAGTGGACAGTGTTTTTCCGGATAATAACTTGATTAGCCGGGAAACGGAAAATGTTTTGAAGCATGTCAAATATTATTTCCCGGCTTTCAAAGAACCGGAAATCATCACGCTTTACTCGGATTGGGATTACACTAAGCGTATATTGTATTCTGACACATTGACTTTTTTGTTTTTAGATAATTTTTTGGGGAAAGATAACCGTGTTTACAACGGTATTCCGATGTATATCCGGCAAACCATGACACCACAACATATGGCGCCCGCATTGGCCGAAGAAATGGCTAAAACTTTAGTTTCTCCACCCAAAATCCGGGATTTTTTATCCAAAATGATATACTACGGTAAAATTCTATACTTGAAAAAAGCTTTTGCGCCGCAAAAACCCGATAGTGTAATCATCGGATATTCGAGTGAAAAATGGAAATGGGCACAGGAAAACGAGGCTAATGTTTGGTTGTATTTTTTAGACAACAAAATTTTGTATGATACGGATCCGCAACTGGACAACCGGTTTTTAAATTGGGCTCCTTTTTCCAAATTTTATACCGAAGCGGACAATGAAAGTGCAGGAATGATCGGACAATATATGGGTTGGCAAATGGTGAAAAAATATATGAACAAAACCGGAGCAAGTCTGGAAGAAATGATTAAAACTCCGGCCGAAGAAATTTTTAGAAAATCAAAATATAAACCTTAAAAGAACTATGGCTATCAAATACAAAAACAAGGTAATTTTGGAAGTGGGGTTGGACGAAAACCGCATTGCCGAAGAGATCAAATGGTCGGCTACGGATGCCGGAATAGAAAAAGAGCCGGCGGAAGCATTCCTGCTCTCGGTGTGGAATGACCAAACCAAAGAAACCCTCCGGCTTGACTTGTGGACCAAAAATATGAAACTTTACGAGATGCAATTTTTTATTTGGCAGACGATTCAGTCGTTGGCCGAAACCTACCGCAAGGCCACAAGCGATGATAAAATGGCCGATACGATTTTGGATTTGGCCGACTATATGGAAGAAAAATTGAAATTGAGAGAAGGTCCTAAAGACCGGTAAAACCATCCGGATGTGAACCCGACGGCCGAAAAGGCACATATCATCCCTCATCGCTTGATATTCAAGCGTCCGGCAGGAACATCCCGCGGAACCTTGCATAGCAAGGACACCTTTTTTCTGGTCTTGGAACAAGACGGGAAAAAAGGTGTGGGCGAAATCGCCCTGTTCCGCGGGTTGAGTGCCGAAGATAGGCCGGATTTTGAAAGCAAACTTCAGGAATTACAGCAAAATATTAGCCTTCCTTTTGAAGAACTCATCAATAAGTTCAAAGCGTATTCGTCTATTTTGTTCGGATTGGAAACCGCTTACCGCTCATTGCACGCTGAAAATCCGTTTATTCTTTATCCCAGCCGGTTCACGCAAGCTAAAGACTCCATACCCATCAACGGATTGATTTGGATGGGCACGAAGGATTTCATGCTTGAACAAATCCGCGAAAAAATTAAAAGCGGATTCCGTGTCATTAAAATGAAAATCGGTGCGCTGGATTGGGAAACGGAATATGATATTTTAAAATTCATCCGGCAGCAATATTCCGGACTTGTTTTGGAAATCAGGGTGGATGCCAACGGCGCTTTTTCACCGGATAACGTGATGCCTGTTTTAGAAAAATTGGCCGGATTGCATGTGCATTCCATAGAACAACCCATACGTGCCGGACAGCCTGAAGAAATGGCCCGTCTTTGTGAAATTTCCCCTGTTCCCATTGCCTTGGATGAAGAGCTGATAGGTTTTCCGGCTGGTGGTGACAAACAAAAGTTTTTACAAAACATCAGGCCACAATATATTATTTTGAAGCCTTCGCTTCACGGCGGTTTCTCGGGAACACGGGAATGGATGGATGCCGCCGGTGAGGCACAAGCCGGTTGGTGGATTACTTCTGCTTTAGAGTCCAATGTCGGACTGAATGCCATTGCTCAGTTTACGTATGCACAAGGGGTTTCCGTTCCGCAAGGACTGGGAACGGGACAACTTTTCACCAACAATTTTGATACACCATTGTATATTGATAACGGACATTTGAAATTTGACCCGGATAAATCTTTTGATTTCCCTTACTTACAATGAAAAACCCGGTTATACATCCCGCATTCCGTTTAAACGGAGAAAAATTTGCTTCCAAAAACGATTTTTTGGAATATGTAAAAACCCATCTTCCGGAACATTTTCCTTTTCTTCAAGAATGGTTAAATGATCAAGAGATTGTCACTTTACAAACCTCGGGGTCAACAGGTGAACCCCAAACATTGAATTTTCCCAAACAAGCACTCATAGAAAGTGCGGAAAGAACTTGCCGTTTCTTTGAACTCACCGAAAAAACAAAGGCACTTTTAGCGCTTTCGCCTTCATTCGTGGCAGGAAAAATGATGTGGGTTCGTGCTTTGCATTGCGGTTGGTCATTAGATGTTATAAAGCCCTCTTCACATTTGGTAATCAAAAAAGCCTACGACTTTTCCGCGTTGGTGCCCATGCAAGTGAAATCCTCTCCCGGCATTTTGTCCCGGATAAAAAAACTGATCATTGGGGGCGCACCGGTAGATGATGAACTCGGAAAAAAAATAGAAAAATCAACAAACGAAGTTTTTCTCACATACGGGATGACCGAAACGCTTACGCATGTTGCGGTTCAGGCGCTAACCGAAAAAGCTTCCAAACGTACCGGGAAAAACGATAAAAAATGGTTTCACACTTTACCCGGCATGGAGGTGAGTCTGAATGAAAACGGATGTTTGGTAGTTCACAGCCCTACCCTTCCCTACTCACCCGTAGTCACCAACGACCTGGCGGAAATAAAAGACAATACCACTTTCAAGTGGTTGGGACGAAAAGATTTTGTTATCAACTCGGGAGGTGTGAAACTTATT
>JALVDN010000092.1 GCA_027008965.1 Flavobacteriales bacterium
TATGCTCGTGGTGGTGTTCAATATGCATATGCTGACCATAGATTTCGGGGAGCAAATGAAAAATAATGATTCCAAAAAGATAGGCTCCACTGAAAGTAAGAAGTAGTTTAACGTTTTTGACTCGTTTCTTCAAGGTCAAAAAAAGGATTCCGCCGAGCCAAACCGATAATGTAAGGATTAAATATTCCATCAGCTTATTTTGTTTTCAAGTTTTAGGTAGTGTTTTTGTGCCTCCGGAAAGAAAAACCCGTCTTTGTAGTTTTCCAAAATTTCCAAGAAATATTTTCGGGCTTCTTCCGGTTGGTTTAATCTTTCAAAAAGGATGCCTAATTTGAACAATGCTTCTTCGCGGTGAATTTTTTCGGTGGGAAATGACAAAATTTCTTTCCATGATGAGATAGCCAGTTGAATTTTTCCTGTCTTTTCGGCAGATTTGGCTTGGAGATACAGGAGGTCATCGTAGATTTTTTGCCCTTTATAGAGTGGTAGAATGCTATCTATTTTTTTTATAACATCGTCATGTTTCCCTGTGAAATATTCAAAATATAAATCCGCAAAAACCTTGAGGGGTTTTTGTAAGCTGTCGTTTTTTTGGTAATTGCTCAGAATAATGAAATCCAATTTCAATGCATCGTTTGCAATTTTTTTATCGGTGGCTTTTTTGAGTGCTTTCAGGTTTTTGTGCGCCCAGTCAAAATCGTGTTCAAAAAAGGAAGCTAAGGCTATTTTATAAAGTGCTCTGTAGCCCGGTTCACCGGATTTGTTTCTTTCTCGCATTAAAGTATAGGTGATGGCGGCATCCGAAAATTGTTTTTTATAAAGCAAAATATCCCCTTTATACTCTTCCCATTTAGTGCGATATTTTTGCGGCGTGAAATGTTGAATGAGTGAGTCGGAAAGTAGTAATGCTTTGTTCAATTCACGGGTTTTTTCCGTATAGATTTTCAATAGGGTTTTAAATAGGTCGGCTTTATATTGTGAATAATGAATGCGGGGAATGGTTTGATAAATTTTCTTTTCAAGATTTTTAATACTATCGGGGTGTTTGAAAATTTCCGCCTGTAAGGTTAATAATGAGGTGAGCGCATGCTGATAAACCGGCTGGTTTTCCAGTTGTTTTTGTGATAAAATAAAGTGGAAGATTTTCGCGGTCGTTACGGGTTGATTATTTTCCAGAGCATCCTCTGCAAGATTCATCAAGTTGGAAACATACATGTTGTTTTGTAAATATAATGCTTTGGAGAATACAAAAGCTTTATCGAAATTTTTCTCGCGTACATATAACCATTCCAACAGTTGTAACCAAATGGGATGTTCGTTTTTTTGAAGCTTATGAATGAGTTGTTTTTTTAGCGCCAGGTTATATTGATTTTCCGGATTGTCGGTAATATACCGGGTTAGTTTGGCGGTTACATGATATATGAATTTAGGGTCAATCTGCAAAGCTTTCAAATAATACTCCATCATTTTTTCTATCTCTCCTTTTTCGGCATAAATGTCGGCCATTTGCGTGTAGGTAATTGATGCAGGACGAATTTTGGCATAGTAATCCAACACTTCGAGTGCTTCATCCAAGTAGTGATAATACTTAAAGCGATAGGCGGCACTCATGGATGTGTGGGGTTGCTTTTTGATGCGTAAAAAAATTTTCTTTTTTATTTTTTCAGCTTGGTTGTCTTTCAAAATTTTATGGATATGATATTCATCCACATCATGTGAAATCAAGGTTGTTTTTTTCTTCGCCTCATTAACATATTTCAGTGCATCATCATATTTTCCTTGTTTTAAATAGATATCCAATACATGATTATAAACATCCTGGCGGAAGGTTTTGTTTTTATACCATTTTAAATAAATGGAAAGCGCTTTATCCCATTCACCTTCTTCATAATAGGTTTTAGCCAATTGAAGATCGTTTGTTTGTGCCCAAACTACTGAACTAAACAAAAGTATTGCTGAGAAGAATACTATTTTTATATTTCTTAATGAATTGACATTCAGCATATTACAAATTTTGGCACAGTTTTGGTTTTATTATGGGTGATAAACCACAAAAACCAAAGTTATGAATCCTGTGGAAAGATATAAAAATCTGAAATCAAAAGCTAAAAAACTCATGGCAATGGGTCTTTTAAATGAATACTTGAATGTGCTGAAAGAAATCACACGTTTAGAAAAACAAATTCACCAGGCTTTGATTTGTAATTAAAAAATCAATACCTCAGGTTCTTCAACCAAAAGGTTCTGATTCCGAGTTTCAACCAAGTTAAGTTCTCATCTTTATACAAGTTATCCGGAATTTCAACCGATTGTTTTCTCCATCTGATGCCGGCATATATTTGCAGGGGCCATTTGGAGTTGACGGTCCAACCCGCTTCCATATCCAAGATATTTCTTTGAACTAAATTTCCTTGAAGAAGTTTGATTCCTGTATCAGATATGCGGTCTTCATAATCGCGGTATATGTTGGCACCGTAAAATGTATTGTCTCCCGGAATTTCATGTCCTTGTTGTGAAAAACTCATCCAGCTTTTGAGGAAAAACCTTTTATAATACCAATGAAATTCCGCAACAAACTCTTTAAAATTAGCTCCAAAGGGATGTGCAATAGGCCAATTATTGTGTCCATAGTTGATGGTGGTCAAGTGATGTGAATAGGTATAGGGTCTCACTTGATTCCATTCCAATCGTCCGAAAATTTTATGGTGTCCTATCTGTTGTGCGGTTTTTATTCCGATTTGAAAGCCGTATTTATTTCCCCAATAGCCGGGATCGCCGAAGAATTTACGCACGGTCATCTCGTCCAATAAAAATTGTCCGTAGATGTGTGTTTTTTGAAAAAATTTATAGGAACTTTGTAATCCCAGAACCGTATTGGCCGTTTTGGTTCCGCTTTGAAATTCAATGGTTTTAAAAAAGATAAAAGGATTCAGGAAATTTAAATCAAATCCCCGGCCTGCAATCACAGGATCCCAGATTACATTTTCAAAAACCCCGAGATGCCATTTAGGCGTTACGGCCCAATCCAGAAAATGAGTGGCCATATATTTTTTGTAGTAAAATCCGTTTGACATGATATGGGAGCGAATATCTTGAAGCATGGACCACATCACGGTATACCGTACATGCCAAAATTTGGTATCCAAACGGAAATAGGGGATGGGACCGGTTTCTCCGGAAAGGAATAAAGACCGAAAACCATCTCCGATAAAACTTCTGCCGTGGCCCAACTCAAAGATAAAATGATCGGAGGGTTGATAGCGCACAAATCCTTCTGCTACCGGAAAATCATAAGCGCCGTTTTTTTTGATTTTAGCAATCCCTTCGCCGGGAATGGTGCCCGGGAAATTATTTCCCGGTTTGAGTGTGCCAAACAAGCGTTCATAAAAGGCAGGAAATTTAGCTTGATTTTCCAATACGGAGCTACTGAAAACAACCTGTTTCCCAATGGCGGCATCAATTTTTATCCCTCTTGTGTTTCTAAAGGTATTTTGATTGCTATCATTGGTTTTCCCCGCTTCCAGAATTAGGAGAGGTTGAATACGAAGAATATAATCTTTTCTTTTTCGTAGATAAAATTCTTTATTAAGTAGCCAATATAATAGTTTACTGGAAGTTTTAATTGTATGTTTTTCTTGTGACAAAACAAGACTTTCCGGATCAATGGGTTGAAAAGAAGTGTAGGTTCTTGAGGTGTCGGGCAAATAAAATTCCGGGGGTAAAAATGTGTTTCTGACATCAATGGGTTTGAGTGTTTGCGATTGATTACTCATCATCCATGAGAGAAGTAACAGAACAAAAAACTTTTTTTTCATTTGTTGCTATTTTTTATTTTTCCCTTCCACTACCAAAACCATTTCTCCTTTGATGGGTTTACTTTCCAATAGCTCATAAATTTCCCGGAGCGTTCCGCGAATGGTTTCTTCATGTATTTTGGAAATTTCTCTGGAAAGCGAAGCTTTTCTATCCGGTCCGAAAAACTCAATAAACTGTTTTAAAGTTTTCAAAATCCGGTGGGGCGATTCATAAAATACCATCGTTCTTTTCTCATTCGCTAATTCTTGAAGACGTGTTTTTCTTCCTTTTTTGACCGGCAGAAACCCTTCAAAAATAAATCTTTCTGA
>JALVDN010000093.1 GCA_027008965.1 Flavobacteriales bacterium
AAAGTCAGGAAGAAAAACCGGGTTTCCTTTAGGAACGATGGCTGTATCGGGTTTCATGAAAAGTACAGGTTCATCCGGTTGCTCATTATTTAATTCATAAACATGTTGTGCATAATTCCTTCCGACACAAATAATTTTCATCTCTTTGTTAATAATCTTTAATGGTCCAAAATCTTCGTTTCTTGTTCAACTCCTCTTGTTTTTCAATCATTTCTTGAGGAACCACTTTCAATAGTTCGGGGTGTTGTTCAATGCCGTAGGCAATTTTTTCTATAATCTCATCTACCGTATCATGCTCATAATCTATCGGAATGGGTGCTTTGATGACCATGGTTTGCAGAATGCCCTGTTTTTTTATCAACAAGCCTTTACGGTCAAAAGCACGACGAAATCCGTCAATCACAATGGGCACCACAATGGGCTTATTTTGTTTGATGATGTGTGCCGTTCCTTTCCGGATAGGTTTAAAAGCCCTGGTGGTTCCTTGCGGAAAAGTGATTACCCAACCATCTTTCAAAGCGCGTGAAATATTACTGATGTCTTTAAACTTAACCGGTCTTTTCACGTCTTTACCTGCATGCCGCCATGTACGTTCCACCGTGATGGCCCCTACAATTTTAAACAATTTGGGCAACAAACCCGACTCCATGGTCTCTTTGGCCGCCACATAATAAATATTGGTTTTGATGTTGGATAAATATTTCCACGGTTTGGATAAATTATTCTGTCCGTTCAGTGCCGCATTGAAAACATGCAGCATGGCCGCCACATCGGCAAAATAGGTTTGATGATTGGAAACAAACAACACACCGTCATCCGGGAGCATACGCAACAAATCCCAACCATCCACTTGCAATTTATTAAACTTATGATAACGCCTGTGCGATATCATTCCGAAAATAAAAATCAACAAACGCTTTAAAAACAAGGGGTGTCCAAAAATATCTTTTTTAATCCAAGCCATCAGGTGTTCATTTTGCAAACTTCAAGTTACAAAAAAAATTTTTCTCCATTTATCATGCGTCTCAATTCTTCCACCACCAAAGCCGTGGCCCCCCAAATTTCACAATCATTTATATGTAAACATTTCACCGGATGCGCTTTGCTTTCATAAGTTTTCCAAATGGTTTTCCAGGGTTGATCCAGAAGGATTCGCCATGGAATTTCCACCACACGCTCCACTTCTGAAATATCAGGAGATAATTTGGGTTCTTCTTGCAATAAACCCACAAAAGGCGTCACCACAAAGCCGCTCACCGGGATTTTCACTTCAGGCAATTGGCGAACAAACCTTACCTTTCCGGCATCCACACCCACTTCTTCCATGCTTTCGCGCAAAGCCGTATGCCACAAATCAGGGTCCGAATCTTCTTTTTTTCCGCCCGGGAAAGCCATTTGTCCCGAATGCACTCCATCATAGGTTTTGCGTAGAATCATGGCTGTATGCGCTTCACCGTCTTTGGGATAGATCATTGCCAATACCGCCGCCGGCCGGTAATTCAAATCCGGAAATTTTTCAAACAACAATTGTCTATAGGGCAAAATGTCTGAAGCAATTATATCCAAATCCGTCACCGGAGCCACGCGGATTTTTTCCGCCAAATCCTCTGCATCCCATCGTTTATTCATGCTTGCAATTTAAAAAAAGATTCTTTTATCAGGGCGCCTTATGGCGTGCTCCGTTTAAATCTTTTTCGGCCCGCACGGTTTTTGGCAAGTCACGGCTGCGGGGTCTCCTCGTCATAGCTCGGAGCCTCCTCGCCGTGGCCAAAAAATCCGGCGGGTCTTCAAAAGGATAACACTGCGCCCGCCGGCGCGGAGATTCCTCGTCGCTTCGCTCCGTCGGAATGACATTGCGCTACTGATTTTATTGTAGAAGAGCGTGTCATTTCGAAGGAGCGAGGCACGAGCGACTGAGAAATCTCTATCTACATAAAAGAATGAGATTCCTCGTCGTTCCGGCATGCGCCGGAACTCGCTCTGAATGACATGCTACTTCAATGTTTTCAGTAGGAGAATGAAAATCTAAAATCAGCGTTCGAATGTTCGATGTTCAATATTCAAGCACAACTTGTTGTGCGAAAATAAGCGCCAGGGATGGGAGCGATATGAGGCGAAGGCAGTGGTGATGGTTTTCCGCCCGGCGGAGGCTGACAGCGGGAAGCCCCACGCACGGGCGGGCCGGCGCGCCATTAAGGTGCGCCGGCTTAAACCACACCAACCGCCGAGCCGAATTTAAGCGGACAGCCCGGCCGGCGCCGCATGCGTGCCGGCAGGCGAGAGGGCGCTCCGTCGTCCCGAAGCGCCTGCCGGTGTGCCGAAGGCACCACGAATGCGTGCGGCGGGGTGCCCTCAAAAAAACATAAATAAAAAAGTGGGATTTCTGTGTAGATAAAATAGCTTATTTTTGTAGAAATTGAAAAAGGGGCATGGCTGTCATTAAAAATATCAGGAATTTTTCCATTATCGCTCATATTGATCACGGGAAGAGCACGCTTGCCGACCGCTTGTTGGAATTTACGGGTGCGGTGTCGGATAGGGAAATGAAGGATCAGGTTTTGGATAATATGGATTTGGAGCGTGAGCGTGGTATTACGATAAAGAGTCATGCCATTCAGATGGATTATGTTTTTGAAGGAGAGAAATATAAGTTGAACTTGATTGATACGCCCGGGCATGTGGATTTTTCTTATGAAGTTTCCAGGGCCATTGCTGCTTGCGAAGGCGCATTGCTTGTTGTGGATGCGGCGCAAAGTATTCAGGCACAAACCATTTCCAATCTGTATTTGGCGTTGGAGCATGATTTGGAGATTATTCCTGTGGTGAACAAGGTGGACCTGCCGAGTGCCAATCCGGAAGAAGTGACCGATGATATTGTGGAACTTTTGGGTTGTGATTATGAAGATGTGATTTGGGCAAGCGCCAAAACCGGCCAAGGTATTGATAAAATCCTGGAAGCCATCATCAAACGCATTCCGCCGCCGGAGGGTGATCCGGATGCTCCGTTACAAGCTTTGATTTTTGATAGTGTTTATAATCCTTATCGAGGCATTGAAGTGTATTTTAGAATTTTTAATGGGGAAATTAGAAAGGGGCAGAAAGTGAAATTTATGGCTACGGGCAATGAATACGAAGCGGAAGAAGTGGGTTTGTTGAAATTGAAAAAGGTTCCTCAGGATAAAATTGGAACAGGTGATGTGGGTTACTTGATTTCGGGTATTAAGGATGCCAGAGAGGTGAAGGTGGGTGATACGATTACGGATGCTAAAAATCCCACGGAGAAACCCATTGAAGGTTTTGAAGAAGTGAAACCCATGGTTTTTGCGGGCTTATATCCGGTGGATACGGATGATTATGAGGATTTGCGTACGGCATTGGAGAAGCTCAGATTAAATGATGCCAGTTTGACTTTTGAACCCGAATCGTCGGCGGCCCTGGGTTTTGGTTTTCGCGCCGGTTTTTTGGGTATGCTTCACATGGAAATAATTCAGGAAAGACTTGAACGGGAGTTTGGAATGAATGTGATAACTACTGTGCCCAACGTCCCTTATAAAGCCTACACCAAAAAAAATCCCGAACAAGCCATTGAAATTCATAACCCATCCGAATTGCCTGATCCCGGACTTTTGGACAGGGTGGAAGAGCCGTATATACGAGGAACTATCATCACCAAATCGGACTTTGTGGGCAATGTGATGAAATTGGCCATGGAAAAGCGGGGGGAAATAAAAAACCAAGTTTATTTAACTCCCGAGCGCGTTGAATTGACCTTTGATATGCCATTGGCTGAAATCGTTTTTGATTTTTATGATAAACTCAAAACCGTTTCAAGGGGATATGCTTCTTTTGACTATCATCAAATAGGATTCCGGCCTTCCCAATTGGTAAAAGTGGATATATTATTGAACGGACAACCGGTTGATGCGTTATCAGCATTAGTGCATAAGGATAAAGCTTATGAAATTGGGAAAAAGATGGTGAGTAAATTGAAAGAACTCATTCCCCGGCAACAATTTGATATACCCATTCAAGCGGCTATCGGGTCCAGAATTATTGCGCGGGAAACCGTTAAAGCATTAAGGAAAGACGTT
>JALVDN010000094.1 GCA_027008965.1 Flavobacteriales bacterium
TAGGAACAATAAATAATTTGCCGGACATTATGAAAATTTGGCTTCAACAATTTGTTTCAATCGCTCCATATATTCTCCCTTTTTTTTCCATTTATATTGTCCGGAATAGGTTTCTATCCATTGCATGGCTTCTTCCAATGTTCCGGCTTCATCCAAACCTTTGGTAAACGCTTCGTAAGCATTCACGTTGTTGTCAAATAAGTTTTTCAGAAAAGCAATTTTGTCGGCCAATCCGATTTGAACCGATTGAACGGATTTGTTTTGTTTAGGTTTGAAAGAAGTATTCATCACTTTGTCAATAATAGCTTTATTATCCGGGTCTATACTTATTTTTCGCGTGCTTTCACCGGATTCTTTCTGAAGGTTATCAGTAGAAGAGATTTCCCTTTTTGGCGGATTGGATTTGTCGGATTCCTTTTTGGGGGTGCTTTTATCTTCAAGTGCATATATTTCTTCAGGAAAGTGATCCGATAAATATTTATAAGCCGCAACTTTTTGATAAAGCTTGTCCAATTCTTTTATGATTTCCGAAAAGTCGTCCGAAGAAGATGCATTTAAAACCTGGCGTGCGGTCAAAATGATTTCCGCTTTGAGGACGTTTAATATTTCTTTTTTCTTGCTCATAAGTCACCGGGTTTTTTAAAAGTTTCGTTTAGAAAAATTTTTTATCTAAATTTGTTAAAAGCAAAGTTAATAAATTATTTAAGTATTACAACCTGAAAATCTGTAAGTTATGTTTTTGGAAATTCCCGTCAATCAACAAGACAACCTAGGATGGATAGAAGTGATCACCGGCTCGATGTTTTCCGGAAAAACCGAAGAACTTATACGCCGCTTGAAAAGGGCCATCATTGCCAAACAAAGCGTAAAGATTTTTAAACCTTCTTTGGATAACAGGTATGATGATACGCATGTGGTTTCACATGATAAAAACCAAATTTCATCGCTTGTGGTAGACAATGCTAGACAAATTTTGGAGTTTGTGGATGTGGCGGATATTCAGGTTGTAGGTATTGATGAAGCCCAGTTTTTTGATATGGATATTGTAGATGTTGCCAATGAATTGGCCAATAACGGCGTGCGCGTGATTATTGCCGGTTTGGATATGGATTTCAGGGGGAAACCTTTCGGCCCGATGCCCTACTTGATGGCCGTTGCCGAATATGTCACTAAAGTACATGCTATTTGTACACGTACGGGAAACCTGGCGCACTACAGTCATCGCATCACGCCGTCGGAAGATTTGATTTTGGTGGGCGAAAAAGAATTATACGAACCTTTGAGCCGGGCGGCTTTTGTGGCGGAGATGAAAAAACAATCCAAATAAGCGGACCGCATGTATGGTTCCAAATTATACATCTCCCGTTCGGCACTTTCACATAATATTGATTACTATAGGAATTTAATAGGCAACTCCACCAAACTTCTTGTCAATTTAAAAGGTAATGCTTATGGACATGGAGCCATTCTCATAGGAAAATATTTAGATGAAGATCCACGTGTGGATTATTTTGGTGTTGCTTTCGGGGTGGAAGGAGTGGAACTAAGAGAGCATGGTATTAAAAAACCCGTTTTGGTTTATCAACCGCCTTTGGAGTGGAACGAATTTCCTTTTGATTTGCATTTGGAACCCGTTTTGGCAAGTGTGGATTCCATCAAGTCAATCATTTCTTATTTGAAAGACAAAAAAATCAACCAATATCCGGTTCATATAAAAATTGACACCGGAATGCATCGGAGCGGTATCATGCCTGAAGAAGTTCACTCGGCCCTTGCATTGCTTTCATCTACACCTGTCCTCAAACCGCTTTCGGTTTTTTCTCATCTGGCGGCCGCCGAGGATCCGGATGAGGATGATTTTACAAGACATCAAGCGCGGGTTTTTGAGCGTTATTCCCGGAATTTTAAAGAAAAATTTCCCGGCATCATACTCCACATCGGTAAATCTGCATCCTTGGCACGTATGCCGGAGTTAAATATGGACATGGTCAGGCCGGGTTTCGGCATTTGGGGCTATTCGGATGATCCGGAAGAAAGAAAAAAACTACGCCCCATTGGCGAGTGGAAATCCTTTATTACACAAATCCGGAGAATAAAAGCGGGAGAAACCGTAGGTTACAACAGATTGTATAAAACCCCGGAAGACACAAAAATTGCACTTATTCCAGTGGGTTATGCCGACGGATACTTGTGGAATTTGAAGAATAAATCCTATGTAAACATCCTAGGAAAAAATTATCCTGTAGTTGGTAAAGTTAGTATGGACATGCTCACGGTTGACATAGGAGATGCGCCTTTGAAAATTGGAGATGAAGTGGTGTTGATGGGGAAAAATCCCGATATTTATAAGCTTGCCGAATGGGCCGAAACCATACCTTATGTGATTTCTACCAGGATAAACAAGCGTGTGGAAAGAGTTATGATTGATTAATTTGGAACGAATTTTGTCCAAAGTAAAATAAAGCAACCCGATATGAAAAAAATTATTCTAATATCCGCACTTATAATCTTTTCATCATGTAGTTTAAAGAAAAAAGCCGCCGAACAGATTGCACTTGGAAATTATGATATGGCTATTGACCTGTTGGTAAGGAAACTTTCGCGAAAGAAAAACGTCAAACAAACTGACAAATACGTATTACTTTTGGAAGAAGCTTATCAAAAAGCCAGAGAAAAGGATTTAAATCAAATCCGTCGCTATAAGATGGATGAAAATCCGCAAACCTGGAAAGAAATCTACCGGCTCTATGTGCGTTTGGACGACCGTCAAGAAAAAATTAAATCCTTGTTGCCCCTTCAAATTATTTCTCAAAACAGGCAAGCACATTTCCCCATGGAAGATTATTCGGATGAAATTTTGGAAGCACGCAATCATATGGTACAAGTCATGTATGCCGATGCATTGAAACTCATGCATAAAAATGATGTGGTTTCTTACAGAAAAGCATATGATATACTGGAAAGAATTGATGAAATTTATCCGGCTTATAAAAATGTAAGGGATTTGATGCAAGAAGCTTATTCTAAAGGAGTGGTTTGGGTCGGCGTAACGCTGGAAAACAGGACTGGTCAAATCATTCCTTCCAATTTACAAAAGGAGTTACTGAATTTTGATGCGGATAGAGCGCACAACTTTTGGGTAAAATATGAACCGCTGAACAAAGATACGGCCCGGTTTGATTATTTAATGAAATTGGTTTTTACAAATATATCGGTTAGCCCCGAAAAGGAACAAGAGCGTATTGTCATACAAGAAAAAGAAGTTATTGATCGTTACAGGTATGCTACCGATGCGAATGGAAATGTGATAAAGGACAGTTTGGGGAATCCTATCAAGGTCCCGGTTTATAAAAAAGTCCGGGCAACCGTACATGAATTTCGTCAATTCAAAGAAGCAATGGTGCAAGCAACGGCTTATCTAATTGATTTGCGGTCCGGAAAACAGATGAATAGTTTTCCGTTGGCTTCTCATTTTGTATTTGATCATAAGTATTTGCGTGTTAATGGAGATCAAAGAGCGCTAGACCAAGCTTATTTGGATTTATTAGACAATAAACGTCTATCTTTTCCTTCAGACGAACAGATGGTTTATGATGCCGGAATGGATATTAAAGAAAAATTTTTGGGTATTTTGCGAAAATTGCAATTACCCTGAAAAAGTAAGGATGATCTGAATTTTAACCCTTTCCGCTCCTAACTTTAAATCGGATATACGTGTAGATATTTCCTGATAACCTTCTCGGGTGTCTTATGATCAATGCTAAAATATTCTTCCAGTTCTTTGTTATTAAAATCAAAGAAACTCATATAATAATCTGTCAGTGTATCATATTGTTTATACTCCAAAAAGCCATCCAAGTATTTTTGTGCTTGTTCCAGTCCCGTATGTTCTTCAATTTCTTTAAGTGCTGTATATAATTTTGAAATCTTGGCTTTCATGTCCTCGGGATGACCATTCACTTTTTTGGTGGGCAATGGTTTTCTTCTCGTTAAAAAAGCTTCAAAACTACCGTCGGGTTTATAAACGGGTTTAAAATGGGTAAAAGCCCATATAAA
>JALVDN010000095.1 GCA_027008965.1 Flavobacteriales bacterium
AAGCAAAGGTTGTTTATTAATATTTCGGCAGACGGCGAAGAAATTGCTTTTGCTTTGGAATATTTGGATAAAACGCATCTTTTGTTTGCCATACCGGAAGAAGACGCTTCATTGAAGTTTGAAAAACAATAAGGATCACGGAATCCATTTCTTATTAAAATTAGGTTTACGTTTTTCCAGAAAAGCGTTCCGGCCTTCTTTGGCTTCGTCGGTCATGTAGGCCAAGCGGGTGGCTTCGCCGGCAAAAACTTGTTGGCCCACCAGTCCGTCGTCAATCAGATTGAAAGCAAATTTGAGCATGCGGATGGAAAGGGGCGATTTGGCCAATATTTCCTGCGCCCACTCGTAGGCGGTTTGTTCCAACTCGTCATGCGGCACCACGGCGTTGACCATGCCCATTTCGTAGGCTTCCTGTGCGGAATAGTTACGTCCGAGGAAGAAAATTTCGCGTGCCCGTTTTTGCCCTACTTGGCGGGCCAAGTATGCCGACCCGTATCCGCCGTCGAAACTGGTCACATCGGCATCGGTTTGTTTAAAAATGGCGTGTTCTTTGGAAGCCAAGGTTAAGTCGCAAACCACGTGCAGACTATGGCCCCCTCCTACGGCCCATCCCGGGACAACGGCAATCACCACTTTGGGCATGAAGCGTATCAGACGTTGCACTTCCAAAATGTTTAACCGGCCCACACCTTGATCGTCCATATATCCTTCCTTGCCGCGGGCTTTTTGATCTCCTCCGCTACAGAAGGCCCAAACACCGTCTTTGGGTGAAGGACCTTCGCCGGTGAGCAATATCACCCCGATGTTCAAATCTTCTTGCGCATCACGAAAAGCATCCAGGAGTTCGGATACGGTGAGCGGCCGGAAAGCATTGCGCACTTCCGGACGATTGAAAGCAATGCGCGCCACGCCGTTATATTTCTTATAGGTGATGTCTTGATATTCTTTGACGGTTTGCCAAGGGATGTTGGATTTCATCATTTCTTTATCTTGTTTTTCAAGGGATAAATTTAAGGAAATTATCTTCAGTAGCAATATTGCAAAAGGAATGATACTACTCCGAAACTACAATCAACCTCCCTTCCCAATGTTCCCTCACATTTATAACCGGCGGCCGGTGATAAATCAAAACATCGCCGGTGGCATAGATATCGCCTTTGATTTCATCCACCGGATAAACTTCCAAATCACTATTGCTGTGATGGTTGACAATAATATGATTAGCATACAAAGTTTTGGCAAATAACCTGGGTGCGCGTGAATAAAAACCTATGGTCAGTTTGCCGGTTCTTCCCGATAAATAAAAGGCTGACAAATTGTTGGCAATCAAATGGATTTGCTGATTATCCACAAGCAGATTGAAATCTCCTACAGCAGGAGAATCCGGAACAGCATAGTTTTCGGATATTAAAGTCATTTTAGGAAAGTGAAGCGTGTCTATTGATGTCACGGCATACTCAGATGAATTTATTATTTTTTTTAAGTCCGGTGTGTAAACGGTTATTTCCACGGCTTTGCTGTCATCCCTAAAAACACATTGTTTGGTTATTTCTATTTCCAACGTATTGTTTGTTATCTCATAATTCAAAAACTGTTTCAATTTTTCCGGTATTCTGATTTCCATTTTCCGCTGGGGTGATTCTTGGATGTATAAACGAATTCCCTGATGGAAATGAATGTTTTCAAAAGCGGGAAGATTATTCACGGAGATTTTTTCAAATTTCCCGTCTTTTACACACAAAGGTTGCTTGCATGACCATAAAAAGAAAATCACCGGCAAGAAATAAAAATAGCGCATGGCTGATTTTTAAAAGTAAAGTTAGTGATATTTTTAGGAAAGAATACTTACCTTTGGACGATGAACAAAAATTTTTTCAAATGTCCAAAAAGAAAAAATTGAAATCTTTTTCGGATTTATCGGCCTTGGGTGGTCTGGTATATTCCACGGATGCATCCAAGCAAGAGGAAATTACAGAGAACAAGAAAAAATCCATGGTTTTGGAAGCCCATTTTTCTAAAAAAGGAAGAGGTGGCAAAACCGTGACGGTCATCAAAGGTTTTCAAGGAACCGAGACGGAGTTGAAATCCTTGGCCAAAGAACTCAAATCCAAACTCGGTACGGGCGGAAGTGCCAAAAACGGTGAAATCATCATTCAAGGCAACAACCGGGAAAAGGTTATAGCTTACCTCACCGAAAAAGGATACAAAGTCAAACGTGTGGGCGGCTAAATTTCCACCTTGTGACCTTGCACGTTTCTATCTATTTTTCTCAATAACCCCAATAAAACTTTTCCGGGTCCCACTTCATAGAAATCAGTGGCTCCGTCAGCTATCATATTTTGGATGGTTTGCGTCCACCTGACGGGCGAAGTCAATTGCATGATCAAGTTTTCTTTGATTTTATCCGGGTCGGTTTCGGGACGGGCATGAACGTTTTGATAGATGGGAGCAATCGGTTTTTGGAATTTCACTTCTTCAATGGCTTGCGCCAATTCTTGACGTGCGGGTTCCATCACGGGCGAGTGGAAAGCTCCGCCCACGTTGAGCATCACCACCCGGCGGGCTCCTTTTTCCTTGAGTTTTTCTGCGGCTTGCTCCACGGCATTCCATTCCCCTGAAATAACCAATTGACCGGGTGAATTATAGTTGGCCGGAACCACCACACCGGGAATTTCTTCACAAACTTGTTCCACTACTTCATCGTCCAAACCCAATACCGCCGCCATGGTGGAACGGGTCATTTCGGTGGCTTTTTGCATGGCTTGTGCTCTTTTGGAAACCAGTTTCAATCCGTCTTCAAAATCAAGTGCTTTGAGTGCTGTCAACGCCGAAAATTCACCCAAAGAATGGCCTGCCGCCATATCGGGTTGGAAATCGTCGTCCATCAGTTCGGCAAGAATGACTGAATGCAGGAAAATGGCCGGTTGCGTGACTTTGGTTTGTCTCAAATCTTCATCGGTTCCTTCAAACATTAAACGGGCAATATCAAATCCCAAAATTTCATTGGCTTGATGAAATCTGTTTTTAGCCAAATCAAAACGTTCATAAAGGTCTTTGCCCATGCCCGGAAATTGGGCGCCTTGTCCGGGAAAAATATATGCTTTTTTCATGCTTTAATTTCTTTGATCTTTAAAAATAAATTCTGACAAAAGGAATAAATGGCGAATTGTATAAACTGTTGTTTTCATCATACAACAAATCATATTTCATTCCTATGGCAACATGACGTGTTCTGTAAGCCGCTCCTACAAAAAATGCTTTCACTTGACGGCTCAATTGATTACCCGATATGTTTTGAGAGACAAATGAATGCTGATAATCGGCCGATAGTTCCATTTGACTGACAGGTAAAAACAAAGCCAAAAGGTCATATCCGTAAATATAATATCTGGATGTAGTCCCAAAAGATTTACGGGATAGATAGGTGAATTGTAAATTTCCTCCTATCCGGAATTTGGGTGCCAATCTGTATAAAATACCCGGCTTAATATCGGCGTAAAATTCATTGTTGGTCCATCCCAAACCAAAACCTCCATAGAATTGCCAGGGATTACTTTTGCCGTCTTTCGGGCAACAAAAAGCGGGTTTATTCAATAAAATATTCCTGTTTAAGTTTAAACCGAAATCACTTTGCGCATAGGAAATAGACAAACTCCAAAAAACAATTAAAGAAAAAATAATCTTTTTCATGACCTGAACATTTTAGTAGTTTAAAAAAGGCTGCCAAACAAAATCTCTGTATTTACAACGGTCAAACCTTTTGGTGTCGTCTACCGATACAATTTGCTCGGTGGTGTAGGATACTTCTTCCAAAAAGGATATGGCCCTTCTGACGCCTTCGCCGATGTTGATGAATACGGATTCTCCGTCTTTCAAAGCACGGTTTTTCAAAGCCTCGAAAAATCCGAGTAAACCCACCGCCGATGCGGGACCGATTTTTACGGCCACTTCATAGGCTACCAAACGCGCCATATCAATGGTCATTTCTTCCTTCACCGCAAAATATTCTCCACCGGTTCGTTTGACAAGCCGT
>JALVDN010000096.1 GCA_027008965.1 Flavobacteriales bacterium
TTTTCCCCTGCGCCGCCTTGTCTTGCTGCGCTAGCGTCGGAGACGCCTTCGGCGTCTCCTCCGAACATCGGGCATTCATATTTTTATTGTTTTGATTTTTAATGTTATATGATTTTACCGTAGGGCCGTTGCATGCAACAGCCCTACTGTTCAATGCAACCATTGTAGGATTATACAAATCCGCCAATATCCGGAATCCCTTGCGTGTTTTTTGGGGATATATCCTGACAATCCGATTATTTTGTGTTATCCGCAACGCCTTCAAAATGACACGCTCTCTTACAATAAAATCAGTAGCGCACTGTCATTCCGACGGAGCGAAGCGACGAGGAATCTCCCCGCGCCGGCGGGCGGAGTGATATCCTTTTGAAGACCCGCCTGATTTTTGTGTGGACGAGGAGGCTCAACACGGAGGTGGTGAGACCCCGCAGGCCACGATACAAAAAACAGTGCGGGGCGAAAAAGATTTAAACGGAGCACGCCGAATGGCGCCCAACAAAATATTTGCAACCGGGTTTGTTTTATAATTAATGCATAATTTTGCGTTCAAAATCAAATCTGATGGAAAAACATCATGAGCGGGAACATTTGGCATTGGTGATTGGAGCGGGTGTAGCGGGAAGCGAGGCCGCCTATCAATTGGCCCAACATGGAATCAGGGTGATTGTGGTGGACCAAAATGCGCTTCCTTACGGGAAAATTGAAGACGGATTGCCTATGTGGCATATAGGATTGCGAAACAGGGTGGAAGATGAAATTGATAAAAAATTGCGGCATCCCAAAATAAAATTCCTTCCGCTTTTCAAGATTGGAAAGGATATGAGCCTGCGGGAGATTATGGAGAATTATAAATTTGATGCCATTATTTTGGCTTTCGGGGCGTGGCTGGACCGTCCGCTACCGGTGCCGGGCATTGAAAAATTCAAGGGGACACAACTTATTTATTTGAATGATTTGATGAAATGGTTCAATCATAAACATGAACCCCGTTATGACGGGCCTCAAATTGAAATTCCGGATAATACGGTGGTGATTGGCGGAGGATTGGCGTCTTTGGATGCTATCAAAATTGTGATGATGGAGTTGGTGATGAAGCGGTTGAAAGAAAAATATGGTGTTGAAACCGATATTTTTACTTTGGAGAAAAAAGGAATAGCCAAATTTTTGGAAGAAAACAACTTGCGTTTTGAGGATTTGGATTTGGAAGGAGGTTCGTTGGTTTACAGGCGATCGGCTCGTGAAATGCCTTTGAAAGTGGCTCATAGTGATGATCCGGCGGATATTGAACGGGCCAAGGATGTGGCGGAAAAATTGTTGAATACGTATAAAGAAAAATTCAAGTTCAATTTTATACCCAATGCTGTGCCGGTGGATTTTGAAGAGAAAAACGGCCGTTTAAAGGCTTTGATTTTAGAAAAAACCGTTTCGGAAAACGGTAAATTGATTTACACGGGTGAGCGTTTCAAAAGGCCTGCCAATATGGTCATTTCGGCCATTGGTGCCGTTCCGGTTAAACTCCCTGAAATACCCTATAAAGGGGATGCCATTGATACGGAAGGGCCGACGGGTTCCAAAGTGAAGGGCTATGAAAATCTGTTTGCGGTGGGAAATGCTGTCACCGGAAAAGGAAATATTAAAATGGCCAAAGAACACGGGAGAAAAGCCATGGAGGAATGGCTTGTTTCCAAAAGAGAGCCGGTGGCGGGTGTGACCCGTCAGTTTGATGAGCGTTATTTGAACGATACGGACCGTCGTGCGGAGCGAATTTCGGATTTTATTCTCTCAAAACCCATCCCCACGCAAGAAGAAGTGGATCATGTTTGGGAATTGGTGGAAAAACAACGTAGGTCTATCGGTTATACAACTTATGATGAATGGATTGCCCGACATAAACCGGTGAGACTTGAAGAAATTTTATATAAAAACAAAAATCACCCGAAGCAGTGATATAGAGTTTTTTACTTGTTAATTACGGGAAGTAGCATTAAATTTGCTTCAAACTTTATTGACATGCCGAAACTATCCAAGCTGGCGGATAAAATGCCGCCATCGCCCATCAGGAAATTAGTGCCTTTTGCAGATGAAGCCAAACGGAGAGGTGTCAAAGTTTATCATTTGAACATCGGACAACCCGATATTCACTCCCCCAAGCAGGTTTTGGATAAGCTTGGAGAAATAGATGTGGATTATATTCCTTATACACCTTCACAAGGCACACTATCCTACAGAGAGAAGTTGACGGCATACTATCATAAACATCAAATTGATGTTTCTCCCGATGAGATTATTGTCACCACGGGTGGTTCGGAAGCATTACTGTTTACGGTGGGAAGCATTGCCGATGAGGGAGATGAAATAATTGTACCTGAACCGTATTATGCCAATTATAACAGTTTTGTCACGCTTTTCAGGGTGAAAGTGGTTCCTATCCAATCAAAGATTGAAGAAAATTTTGCACTTCCGCCGATAGAAGCGTTTGAAAAGCTTATCACACCTAAAACCAAAGCCATTTTGTTTAGTAATCCTTCCAATCCTACGGGCTATGTTTATACAAGGGAAGAGATAGAGAAATTGAAGCATTTGGCTTTGAAACACGATATTTTCATCATTTCGGATGAAGTGTATCGTGAATTTGTCTATGACGGATTGCAGCATCATTCCATTATGCATTTGGACGGAATGGATGAGCATGCCATTATGGTGGATTCGGTATCCAAACGCTACAGCATGTGCGGTGCAAGAATAGGTTGTGTGGTCAGCAAAAACAAAGATTTGATGAAAAGTGTCTTGAAATTTGCTCAATCGCGATTGAGCCCGCCCATGTTGGAGCAAATTTTATCCGAAACCGCTGTTGATACCCCCGATTCTTATTTTGAAGATGTTATTGCCGAGTATGATAAAAGGAGGAAAATTTTAATAGACGGTTTATCCGGAATTCCCGGCATCAAAATCGGTCATCCCAAGGGGGCTTTTTATATCATGGCCGAACTTCCGGTGGATGACACGGACCGTTTTGCTCGTTGGATGCTTGAAAGTTATGAGGATAACGGTGAAACCGTTATGGTGGCTCCGGCCAGTGGTTTTTACTCTAAACCCGAATGGGGAAAAAGGCAGGTCAGGATAGCTTATGTGCTCAAAGCCGAAGATCTTCAACGTTCAGTTGAAATACTCAAACACGCTCTTGAAATATACCCCGGACGCATTTGAAACCGCAAGAAAATATATCGCTGAGACCTTATCATACCTTTCACTCTCCTGTGCAGGCAAAGCTTTTTGCGGTGGTGGAAAATGTGGAAGAAATCATCGGATTATATAAAGATTTTCCCGATGAACGAAAACTTGTTTTAGGAGAGGGAAGTAATGTTTTATTTCTATCTGATTTTTTTGATGGATTGGTCATTATCAATAATGTAAAAGGCAAGACCGTTCTAGTGGAAAATGAAGAATTTGTGGAATTGGCTGTTGCCGGAGGCGAAAACTGGCATGAATTGGTCACTTGGACGGTGCAACAAGGCTGGGGAGGCCTAGAAAACTTGGCCCTGATACCTGGCAAGGCGGGAACGGCGCCCATACAGAATATCGGAGCCTATGGGGTTGAACTTAAGGATGTGATAAAAAGGTGTTATACCATTAATCTGGAAACCTTCAGGGTGAAAGTGTTTGAAAAACCCGAATGTGCATTCGGCTATAGAAATTCCTTTTTTAAAAAAACCGGAAATAAAGGAAAGTATTTTATTTTTCGCATTGATTTGGAATTGAAGAAAAATCCTGTTCCCAATACAACTTACGGATCATTAAAAAAATATTTGGAAGAAAAAGGTATAGTACAACCTTCCATTGTGGATGTTTATCAAGCAGTATGTGACATCCGGAGAAGTAAATTGCCCGATCCGGATGAGGTTGGCAATGCCGGAAGTTTTTTTAAAAATCCCATCATTGATACCAAGCATTTTCAAAGTCTGCAACAAAAATTTCCGGAGATGCCTTTTTATCGAATTTCTGAAGAAAAGTATAAAATTCCTGCA
>JALVDN010000097.1 GCA_027008965.1 Flavobacteriales bacterium
CAAGTGGAACTGTTCTTGAAGTGGGCTCAGGGACAGGTGTGAATTTTAATTATTATCCGGAAGATGTGCAAGTGATAGCCATTGAGCCAAATAAAGCCATGTATAAAAAATCTTTAAAGAAAAATCCACCTTCCAACATCCGGGTTATTAATGCCGGCTTGGAAAGTGAGGAGGTTATCCGGTATATGCCCGAAGAAGGATATGATTTTATTGTTTCCATGCTGGTTTTGTGTTCGGTCAAGGACTATCCCGCCGCCGTTGAAAGATACCATCAGTTGTTGAGAAAAGACGGCCGGCTTTTGGTTTTGGAACATATTCATTCATCGGGGAGTTTTTACGGAAAATTTCAAAAGTGGGTGAATCCCGTATGGAAAGTTCTGTCGGAAGGTTGTCATTTGACCCGCCGGCAGGATTTGGATTTGAAAAAATTTTTTAAACCGTTGGAAGAAGAATATTTCCGGTTGGGAACGGATTGGTACAGGGCGGTGATGGTGAAGAAAGATTAGTTTTTCTTTATACAATGTCAATTCAATCAACAAAAGTTTCTTTAATCACTTCTTTTACTTTTTTTGATTCTTTTGAAGAAAGACTTCCCAAAACTTTAATAATACGTTGTTTGTCAATGGTTCGTATTTGATCTATCACTATCCAGCCGGTTTTTCCGTTGTGTTTTATTTTTACCCTTGTGGGATAATCTTTTGACGTTGTTGTCATCGGTGCAATAATAACAGTTCGCAAGTATTTGTTCATTTCATTAGGTGAAATGATAACACAAGGTCTTGTTTTTTTTATTTCGCTTCCTATGGTAGGATCCAGATTAACCAGAATTATTTGATATTGTTTCAAATCCATTCGTCGAGATTTTCATCTTCAAAAACATCATCAATCAATAGTTGATCATGACCGTTTTCATGCATTTTTTTGAATGCTTCTTCCCAACCTTTTCTTGGTGTTGAAACCGGTTTTATCAAGATATAATCATTTTTTAAAATAAGCTCTATTTTATCTTTAATATTATATTTTTCAAGAATGGCTTTTGGTAACCTGAAACCTTTTGAATTTCCTATTTTTATTACTTTTATTTCCATTATAATATTTTATTTTTGTAATTACAAAGTTATAACAATTTTTGGTTTTTCAAAATTTGAATGAAGAGAGTTATAGCTCGTATTATTCTTCAAACCATACCTTCAAAGCTTTTTCTATTCTTTTCAATGTTTCATCCTTACCAATCAATTCCATCATTTCAAATAAATCGGGGCCTTTTAAATCGCCGGTCAAGGCAATGCGCAAGGGTTGTAACACTTTCCCGAAGGAAAATTGATTTTCTTCAATAAATCCGGATAGTTGTTCTTTGATAAACGGGGCTTTCCAATCTTCTATTCCTTGAAGAAATTTCACAACCTTTTCAAGAATTTCTTTGGTTTGCGGTTTTTTGTGTTTCTTCAACACCTTGGGATTATATTCTTCCGGCGCTTGGTAGAAGAATGACGCCCAGGTCCAAAAATCGGCAGGAAAAACCAAGCGTTCTTTGACTAATTTCAAAACTTTTAGCGTGTAGTCACGAATGGCTTTTCCGTCGGTATGAAATCCCAATTGCTTGCGAATAACGGGTAAAACCAACTCCAATAATTCTTCTTCGGATTTTAGTTGTAAATGCTGTTGTTGAAACCATTTGGCTTTTTCGGGGTCAAATCTGGCTCCGCTTTTGTTTACTCCTGATAAATCAAAAGCTTTTATGAGTTCATTCATGGTAAAAATTTCCCGGTCGGTTCCCGGGTTCCAGCCCAAAAGCGCCAACATATTGATAAAAGCTTCGGGTAAATAGCCTTCTTCGCGGAAGCCTTCGAGTTTTTCGTCGGTTTGGGGATCGGTCCATTCCAGAGGGAAAACAGGAAAACCGCCTTTGATACCGTCTCTTTTACTCAATTTTCCTTTTCCTGTTGGTTTTAATATCAAAGGAAGGTGAGCAAATTTCGGCGGTTGCCAGCCAAAAGCCTCATATAACAAATGATGCAACGCCAACGAAGGAAGCCATTCTTCGCCACGAATAACATGGGTGATTTCCATGAGATGATCGTCCACCACATTGGCCAAATGGTAGGTAGGTAAACCGTCGGATTTGACTAATACTTTGTCGTCTAACGTGTTGGTATTAACTTCAACTTCTCCGCGAATTAAATCTTGCATTTTTACGGTCCGGTTTTCCGGAATTTTGAAACGGATGACATAAGGTTGGCCTTGTTCCAGTAATTTTGTTACTTCATTTTCAGATAATGTCAAAGAATTTTTCATCAAAGAGCGCGTGGAAGCATCATATTGAAAAGTTTTTCCTTCCTGTTGAAATTGTTGACGCATAGCTTCCAATTCCTCGGGCGTATCAAAAGCATAATATGCCTTTCCTTCTTCTAAAAGTTGCTCGACACATTGCTCATACAAATCTTTTCGTTCACTTTGTTTATATGGTCCGTAATCTCCACCATAACCAAATCCTTCATCGGGAACGATACCGGCCCACTCCAAGGCCTCTTGAATATATTCGATAGAACCGGGAACAAAACGTTTTTGATCGGTGTCTTCAATGCGCAAAATAAATTGTCCGTTGTTTTTCTTGGCCAGCAGATAATTGAAAAGCGCCGTTCTCACGCCGCCTATGTGTAGCGGACCGGTGGGACTCGGCGCAAATCTTACTCTGAATTTTCCCATACCTTTTGTTTTGTGCAAAGGTAGGGATTATTCGTATGTAATATTACAGGTTTATCTTCGTGGGGAGTGTGCGGGATTATACTTTTTATGCTGCATCTTGTTTTTTCGCATGCTTCGTTTTCTTTTATTTTTGAGCAACATACGGTTGAATTTCATGTTTTCTTTGTAATACCGCATAAGTTTCCGGGGTGGAAGAATTTTTTTGGCCTTTTGATGAAAATCTTTTTTCAGTAAAAATATTTGTTCTTCCAACCGGATGATTTCATCCAGTTTTTGGTTGATTTCAGCATCAGATAAATCGGCGGTTTTTTTGCCTCGCAATGCATTCATCAATTGCTTTTTTTGATCAAAGAGTTTCCATTTTTCTTGTTCGTATTGCATGAAAACATCTTTGAATGGCTTGTATTCTTTGTCTGTAAGCATCAAGTTTTCGCGCATGTAAGCCAATTTTTTTTCTAATACTGCTTTTTTTCTTTTTTCTTTGTTTCCGGGTGAATCTGCCTTATTTTGTGACCACGCCGGTAGCATAAAAGCTATGGCCAATATCCAAATGAGTTTTTTCATATTATTATATTTTTTTGAGGTTAATATTTTTATTCTTCATATACCATCCATTCGTCCATAGCTAAATAATCCAAAACGATTTCTTCGTCCAAATCTTCATGATTTATCTCAGTAGTTACGGAAGTATTGTTTATCTGTTCCGAAGAAGGAATGCTATCTGTTACAGTACGGTTAAAAAGCAAATGTTTCCGAAAGGGAATGAAAATACCCAGAAAAAGTATAACTACGGCCGCCCAAGCTAATACAACACGTAAAGACTTGGTTTTTCCTTCCGGGTTTTTATCCCATTTTTTTTCCAACTCTTGGAAATATCCTTCAGGTATTCTATAATGTTTTTTAAAATGCTTGTTCATGGTCATGTGCTTCTGTCATTTAGATGCGGTTTATTTGTAAAAGTTTAATTATTCTTGATGTTGATGAATATAATTTTTTATTTTTTTCACGGCCAAATGATAATGTGTTTTAAGTGTTCCTTCTGCCAGTCCGGTCATTTGCGAAATTTCTTTATAAGTCAAATCACTGAAATATTTCAAACGGAAAACCATGGCTTGTTGTTCAGGTAAGTTTTCCATGGCTTTTTCAAGGATTATTTCAGGATCTCCACCGACAAAATAAGGGTCGGAACGCAAAAGATTGATGAGATAATCATTTATCTCCGCTTCTTGATTTACATGTATTTTCATATATTTTCTTTTCCATTGCAAAGCTTCGTTCAAAGCAATTCTATAGAACCAAGTGGATAAAGAACTTTTTC
>JALVDN010000098.1 GCA_027008965.1 Flavobacteriales bacterium
CAAAAATGTATCTTCGCTTTTAATGGCTTGAGGACCTTTTTCATAACGGATTTCAACCACCTCTTTCAAAGGGATTTGAGCACCGGATTTTAAATCCACCAAAATATTTTCCAAATCGGAAATTTGCGATCGCATTTCACGCGGATAGCGTACCCTCACTGCATATCTTTCCCTGCCTTCCACGGTGGTTGTAACCTTTTGTCCTCCCACTGCCGTGGTAATCACCTTTTTTATATCCCCGACGGTAAGTCCGTAACGTGCTATTTTATCCCGCTTGATATCAAAAAGCAAATAAGGTTTACCCACAATCCGGTCGGCAAAAACCGATTCTTTTTTTACGCCGGGAATTTTCTTTAAAAAATTTTCCAAATCAAGCCCGAATTTTTCAATTTGCTCTAACGAACTTCCTTTGATTTTAATACCCATGGGTGCACGCATACCGGTTTGCAACATGATCAAACGTGTTTGAATGGGTTGCAATTTGGGAGCCGATGTAACGCCGGGTAATTGGGTAACTTTCGTAATTTCATTCCAAATATCATCCGGCGATTTGATTTCAGTCCGCCACTGACGAAAAGGTTTTCCGTGCTTGTCGGGTATGAGAAGTTGACGGTAATCGGGAATTTCAGTAAAATATTCAACATTTTCAGGCAAATCAGTTTTGGAGAATTTCCCGTCGGCGATAAGCAATTCTTTGTTGGTTTGAAAAAATCCCTTGCGGTTGGTTCTGAATCTTAATATTCTACCTTCTTCGTCCTGAATAAATTCGGGTTTATATTGAATAATGTTTTCAAACATATTCAATGGCGCCGGGTCCAAAGCACTTTCCACCCGGCCGGCTTTACCCACCACGGTTTCCACTTCGGGAATTTGTGCCGTGGCCAAGTCCAACAACTGCAAAATACGCTTGTTTTCGGCTATACCCGTATGCGGCATGGAGGTGGGCATCAACAAAAAGGCTCCTTCATCCAGTGCCGGCATAAACTCTTTCCCTAAACGGAGCATGGAAATCACTCCGGCCATGATGATGAGGATGGGGACTGACAAAAAATGCCATTTATAGCGCAATGCCAGGGCAAGCAATTGCGGATAATATTTTTTGAATACATAGAAAACAGCCAATAATCCCAAAGAGGTCATGGCAATAAAAATAAAATTGAGCAAAAAATGACGGTCCACCCCGAAAGGTTTCCAATTTTCGGTCAAAAGCCACAGCACAGCTATCACCACAAAACCCATATTAATTTTTTCCAAATTAGATGGAGCCACATTTATTTTTCTCCACCGGATTGAAAACCTGAAAAGTACATAAAGCAATAAAATCCATGCAATGGAGACACCTTTAAAAAGTCCGTATATACTCACCAATAGCAATAATAATAACCAAAAAGATTGTCCCGCCTTTGTTCTCCTCCGGTCTTTGAAAAACAAAGCGGCAAACGGAGGTATAAGAAATAATGAAATTATCAAGGCCGCCACCAACGCCATGGTTTTTGTGAAAGCCAACGGACGGAAAAGTTTTCCCTCGGGGCCTATCATGGTGAAAACCGGCAAAAAACTGACAATGGTGGTCATCACTGCCGTTAAAATGGCTCCCGAAACTTCTGAAGAAGCGCGATACACCACTTCGTTTACAGGTAAGTTTTCGGGATTATTTTTCAAATGCCGGATAATATTTTCCGTCAGGATGATGCCCATGTCCACCATGGTGCCAATGGCAATGGCAATGCCTGACAGGGCCACAATATTGGCATCCACACCAAAATAGCGCATGGCGATAAAAACACTCAAAACCGCCACCGGCAAAAGCGTTGAAATCAAGAAAGAAGCCCGTAAATTGAAAACCATAATCACAATTACCAAAATGGTGATGAGCACTTCCAAAGTGAGCGCTTCACTCAACGTGTGCAAGGTTTCGCGGATGAGATTTGTCCGGTCATAGAAGGGAACAATGGTGAGTTTGGACTTTCTTCCGTCCGGTAATACTTTTTCGGGCAGTCCCGGACTGATTTCCTTGATTTTTTTCTTCACATTTTGAATCACTTCCATCGGATTGGAGCCGTAGCGGGCCACCACCACACCGCCCACCACTTCCGCTCCTTCCTTATCCAAAATTCCCAAACGGTCGGCAGGGCCCAGCTGAACCTTGGCCACATGCTTCAGCAAAACCGGCACATGATTTTTTTCCATAATCACCGTGTTTTCCAAATCTTCAACCGATTTCACATAACCCAACCCCCTGACATAATATTCCACCTTGTTGATTTCCAAAGTTTTGGCGCCGAAATCACTATTGGTTTTCCGTACTGCATTCACTACCCGGTCTAAACTTATTCCATATTCCTTCAACTTATCCGGATCAACATCAATGTGATATTCCTTGACAAATCCACCCACCGATGCCACTTCCGAAACGCCCTCCGCCGTAGCCAAACCGTATTTCACATAAAAATCCTGAATGCTCCGCAGTTCATCCAAATTCCATCCGCCGGTCACACGCCCTTGTTCGTCGCGGCCTTCAAGCGTATACCAAAAAATTTGTCCCAATCCCGTAGCATCGGGCCCCAAGGAAGGTTGCACCCCTTCGGGCAACAGGTTTTTGGGCAATGAATTGAGTTTTTCAATAATCCGGCTCCGGCTGTCATAAAAATCCGCCCGGTCCTTGAAAATGATATAAATAACCGAAAATCCGAACATAGAAGTGCTCCTGATGGTCTTCACCTCCGGAATCCCCAAAAGAGCCGTGGTAAGCGGATAAGTGATTTGATCCTCAACGTCCTTGGGCGATTGGCCGTCCCATTTGGTGAAAACAATTTGCTGATTTTCACCGATGTCCGGAATGGCATCCACCGCCACAGGGTTTCGGGGCATCATTTCCAAAGCCTTCCACCGGAAAGGCGTGGTGGAAAGACCCGCCAACACCAAAGCCGCCAACAAAAGAAAAGCAATGAGTTTATTTTCAATAAGAAACCGGATGATTTTATTCAACATCTTCTTTTTTCTCAAAGATAAAATACTGTCTCCTCAGGCGTTTACATAATTATGGAAAAAATTTATATCGTATAGTCAAGTAAAAAATTTTCAGGGCGCCCCGCCGCACGCATTTGTGGTGCCTTCGGCACACCGGCAGGCGCTTCGGGACGACGGAGCGCCCTCCCGCCTGCCGGCACGCATGCGGCGCCGGCCGGGCTGTCCGCTTGAATTCGGCTCGGTCAAGCCGGTTTTTGTATCGCTTGCTGCGGGGTCTTGTCGCCTCCGCTCCAAGCCTCCTCGCAAGCACAAAAACATGGCGGTGCTTCAAGTGTAAAATGTAGAATAACGTTGTAGTTATTTTTGTCGAGAACAAAGCCGGCCATCCGTAGGCATAGCTTCAGCTATGGCAAGGATGGTCAATGCAGTTATCGGCAAAAAGAACAAAACTTGGTTGTATATTTTATGTTTGCAGCACCGCCCGGTCTTCCCCTTCGCCTCATAACGCTTCCATCCCTGGCGCTTATTTTCGCACAACAAGTTGTGCTTGAATATTGAACATCGAACATTCGAACGCTGATTTTAGATTTAGTTCTCCTACGACAAACATTGAAGTAGTGTGTCATTCCGACAGAGTTCCGGCGCATGCCGGAACGACGAGGAATCTCATTTTTTTATCAAATTTTTTTAAGATTTCTCGTCGCTCGCCTGCGGCTCGCTCCCACGAAATGACACGCTCTTCTACAATAAAATCAGTACCGCACTGTCATTCCGAGCGAGTTCCGGCGCATGCCGGAGCGAGGAGGAATCTCCGCGCCGGCGGGCGCAGTGATATCCTTTTGAAGGCCCGCCGGATTTTTTGGCCACGGCGAGGAGGCTCCGAAGAATTGAGGAGACCCCGCAGCCGTGCTGTGCCAAAAACCGAGCGGGCCGAAAAAGATTTAAACGGAGCACGCCGAATGGCGCCCAGATGAAAAAAATTATTTTATTTAATCCT
>JALVDN010000099.1 GCA_027008965.1 Flavobacteriales bacterium
TGAAAATACTCGGCCTGATTGGAAAAAATATCGGTTATACACGCTCTCCCGAAATTTTCAAAGCGTTTTTTGAATCCGGAAGTTGGCAGTTGGATTATAAAGTGTTTGATTTGGAAGATATACATCAAGTGGAAGAACTATTCAAAAATCCGGATTTATTGGGATTCAACGTAACGATTCCTTACAAACAAGATATTTTAAATTATGTGGATGAACAATCCCCTGATGTAGTTCGCTTAAAAAATGCCAATACCATCGTCATCTATCCCTCCGGAAAAAAAAAGGCTTTCAATACCGATATTTACGGAATAAAAAAATCCTTACAACAATTTCTGTCTAAAGATTTTCAAAATATCAAAGCCCTTATTTTAGGCACCGGGGCAACCGCACGGAGTTTTTCTTATGTTTTGGAACAAATGAACATTCCCCATCTATTTGCCAGCAGAAAACCCGAAGGAAAAAATCAAATAGGGTATGATGAACTTTCAGAAGAAATGATAAAAAAACACCGTTTGATTATCAACACAACTCCGCTGGGAAACATGCATTCACCCGCATCCAAACCGGATATCCCTTATGCTTTTTTAACATCGCACCACTACCTTTTTGATGTGCATTATGTTCCGGAAGAAACGCTTTTTTTGAAAGAAGGAAAAAAACGTGAAGCCAAAACCATAAACGGTTGGCTCATGCTGAAATATCAAGCCGAGAAAGCATGGGAAATCTGGAAAAACGAATTAAATCTCTAAGCGATGAAAATGAAGGTAACTTTTCTGGGCACAGGCGCTTCACTCGGCACACCGGTTTTGGGCTGCACTTGTCCGGTTTGTACATCCGCCGACGAAAAAGACAAAAGATTACGAAGTTCCATCTTGATTGAAAACGGAAAAGAAACTTTGATTATCGACACAGGACCCGATTTTCGTCAACAAATGCTCAGTACGGGCGTTTCAAAAATAGACTCTTTTTTGTATACCCATTCACACCATGATCACATAGGAGGAATGGACGAAACCCGTGCTGTTTATTACGCCATGAATAAACAACCGCTTCAATTCTACATGGAAGATTTCACCGAACAAGGCATCAAAAAGTATTATGACTATCTCTTTGCTGAACTCGACAGTGGAGAAAAATATCACGGCCGGCCCCAAGCCGATTTTCATCTGATTCGACCGGGGGAATTTTTTCAAACCAAAAAAGGAACAAATATTTTGCCCTTAAGAATATGGCACGGAAACTTGCCCGTGACTGCCTATAAAATCGGCCGGATGCTATACATGACCGACGTTAAACGGATTCCTCCTGAAACCCTGCAACACATCACTCCCGAAACCATATTGATACTTGGTGTTCTGCATAAAAAACCACATCACCTGCATCTCCGTTTGGATGAAGCATTGGAATTAGTGGAAAAAACACAACCCAAACAAACATATTTTATCCACATAAGCCATTGGATGGGAAAACACGAAGAAGTCTCCCGAAGCCTGCCGGAAAATGTGTTCCTCTCTTATGACGGATTGAAAATAGAAATATGATTTTACTTGACCCTGTACCAATACTGGGTTCTTCCTATCAAAGAAAAACCAATATAACCTCTGACCTTGAGTTTATCCGGAGATTCCAATTTCAAGTAAACACTGTAGGTTTTGGCATTTTTAGGATCCATAATAGTCCCGTCTTCATATTCCTTGTCATCGGCATCATACTCAAGGTCTTTTAAAATGACCAACCCCAGAATATTTTTGTTTTTATACTTTCCTTCGCAAGTTCGGCAAATACCATCTTTGTTTTCTTTGGTCAACAACTCCACGATTTTTCCGTAATACTTACCGTTTTGTTTATAAATTTCCACTATGGACTTGGGCTCACCCGTTTCATCATCTATGGTTTTCCATTTTCCCAAAACGGAGTCTTGTGAGAACATCCATAAGGAACCTAAAAAGAAAATCACCGGAAGCAATAATATTTTTTTCATGATGATAAGTTTTTTATAAAATGAACTAAAACAAAAAGCAAGCCGTTTTTTATGGATTCAAAATCCAAGCCTGCGGATTATAATGTTTTTTGATGTAACCCAATTTTTTTTGTGCTTCCGCAACGGAGGAAAATCCTTCATATGCAACCAAATGTAAGCCGCGTTTATTCACACCTGCCAAAACCGGATTTTTAAATCCCATTTGCTTCAACCGGCGTAACATTTTTCGGGCATTGGATTCGTTTCTGAAGGCGCCTGCAATGATATAAACCTGAGCTTTTTTTTCAACCTCATTAACAGTTTCTAGTTCACCTGAAGCATTCCATTCCACCGCCGGCAAAACTTCCGGAATAACAAAAGTGGCTTGTTGTATGTGCACCGGTTCCGCTTTCTTGAAATAATACCGTTCATAACCTTTATACACGCCCCACAGCATAGCCAAGCCCAAAACCGTTACGGCCGCATACTTCATCCAACCCCATGAAAAGTCCTGTTTTTTGGAAGATTGAGCGCTGATAATATCTTCTATAGTGATAGTAGGTTTTGTTTTTTCCGGTTGAATAGCAATTTCTTTACGCGATTTCTCCTTTTGGTTCGCTTCAAGAGGTTTAGGAAAGGATACCTTTTTTCTTGCACTAATAATACCCAACCCGAATTGTTCATAAGGAAGTCCGAACTTAAAATCAGGAAAAAATACTTTATGATCATTCACCAGCCGGATTTCTCCCAGTCCTTTTAAAAACAACTTCCCTTGCTGCACTAATAGGTCGTTCCAACGTTTGATTTGCTCATCGATAAGTTTTTCAACCTCCGCTTCCACCAGGTTTTCCGTTTGTGAAATATGGCGGATCAAAAGACGTTTATCCTCCGCTCCATCTTCCATAAAATTAATTTTGGATGAGGGCGGATAGAAAAGCGAACGCTTGGAAGAAAACAATGCCGGCGACCTCTTTTTTTCAAAGACACCAAACCCGGGGAGTTCCACACGAGCATGTCTGTACAACAATTCCCCGATAATATTTTCCAAAGAAATTTTCATACGTTTAAGTTAATAAAATAAATGCAAACGGTCACTACTTTTCAACCGTCACTTTTTCCTTGGCGGTTTTTTTCTTGCGCGGACGCAATTTCCCGAAAGTCTTTCTCCAAATTTTACCTCTTCTGGTTTTTCTGTCTCCTTTGCCCATAATTTCCAATTTTATTTGTTCATCACAAAAATACAAAAATTAAACATTTGTTGAGCCACACATTTTTGATTATAATTGTAACACAAAACCTCATCCCATCATGAAAAAATTTTTCATTTTGTCGGTAGCACTACTTTTATCACTCTTTTCATGTAAAAAAGAAACCGTTCAAATAACCTATAAATATGCCTTGCATAACCAAACATCCGCCACGGTGGAAATACTCATGTTCTCATCTCACGATACCCTTCATCACGCCTATATCGCTCCTGCCGACTCACTTCTCTTTGTCTTTCGCCAATGCAACGCCTGTGATTTGGAATATTTTCTTCAATCCACCGACAGCACCTACATCATCATCCCTCCCGACACGGTCAAACACTACGCCGCAACCGTCAACGGTAATCCTACAGACTTATATATCCCCGCTTCCTGGCAAGAAGGCCCCTCCAACGCCTACTACAAATATTACTACTACACTATTCAATAACATTTTCAGGGCGCCTGCCCGCTCGGGTTCGGCCTACGGCGGTTGCTTCGTGACGACGGAGCGCACTCGCACCCGCCGGGTCTCACCCGCCGGGCACCGGGCTGTCCGCTTGAATTCGGCTCGGGCAAGCCGGTTTTTGTATGGCTTGCTGCGATGTCTCCTCATGAACTTCGGAGCCTGCTCGCAAGCCCAATGGCTATCAAAGGGATGAGATAGAAAAAGAATTATTTTTTATTTGTTCAATGAAGAAAATGATAGCATAGCCAAAGCTATGGTATCATTTTATGAAGCAGAACAGGTGAAAAAG
>JALVDN010000100.1 GCA_027008965.1 Flavobacteriales bacterium
AAATCCCAAAACCTTTGTATCGGATTTGGCCATCATCGGGATGTATTTTTTTAATAGAGGGGAAGATTTGTTGAAGGAAATTCAATATCTGATGGATCATGATATCCAAAAATCCGGTGAATATCAATTGACCGATGCACTCATCAATTTGTTGAACAAAGGCACTGTTTTTTTTGCTTCTCCCGTGGATGTTTGGATGGATTTCGGCAATAAAGATGCAGTCATCCGCTCCATGAAATATATTTTGGATGCGGAAACAAAAAAAGGAGTGGAACTTATTCATCCTGAGGTGCGGTTGGATAATACGGAAACGGTTCCTCCCGTTTATATTGCGGAGGGCGTGCAAATTTCGGGGGGAAAAATAGGACCTTATGTATGTATTGAAAAAAATTCGGTGTTGAAAAATGTGGAACTTGGCGATAGCATGATAGGCGAAAATTCCGTATTGGAAAACCTTCAATTGGAAAACAGTATGATTGGGAATCATGTAGAAATCAGGACTCCGTTTCGTTCATTGAGTATTGGAGATTATTCTAAATTAAAATGATTCATGAAAAAGAAATTTTTAATTTTTTCATTTCTCTTTGGGATTTTTCCCTTTGTATCGGGAGCACAAAACCACAAAAACCTTCAAAAATTCAATTCCAATTTTTTTAGGGGTGTGAATAATTATATTATTCATAACTACAGTAAATCCATCAAAAATTTAACGGACGCGTTGATATATAATGACAGCGTGGCGGCGGTGTATTATTATTTGGCACTCAACTATCATGAGAAAAATATGCCCGAACAAAAATATACACATATCAAAAAAGCAATAGCATTGCAACCCGGCGAACCTGTTTTTCGTCAAATCCTTGAAAAATGGGAAAAGGAAGAAAAAAATCTTCAAAACAACACACCCTTAAATCCATCCGAACAAAACACACATTCCGAAACAGAAAAATCGTTGGTTTATTCACTTATACAACAACAAAAATTTGATGAAGCCTATCAATCCGGGAAAAAATTACTTGAGAAATATCCTTATGATGTTTCGTTGATTTATTATACGGCACTTGCTGCATATCAATTGAAAAAATGGGATGAAGCACGAAGTTTACTTGAAAATGGTATGGATTTTGCTCTGACAGATAAAGAGATGTATGGAAAATTCAGGGAATTACTAAGAAAAATTAAAGCCGCAAGTAAATGAGGTGGCATACATTGATAAAAATTACCGGATTTTTTCTCTTCCTGTTTTCCATACATGCATGCGGAATTTGGAAAAAAAAACCGTATTCGTCAGACAAAAACAACAAAATGCTGATCAATATTAGAGAAAATATCAAGAAAAATGCTTTTAATGAACCTTATTTAAAAGCCAAAATAAAGGTGAATTATTCCTCTGTTGAGAGGAATATTCAACTCTCCGGACAAATTCGTATGATCAAAGATTCGGTTATCTATATTTCATTGACCAAATTCGGGTTCCCCGTAGCCAAATTGCACATTACACCCCAACGTGTGGAATTTTATGAGAATATAAATAAAACATACTTTCAAGGGGATTTGAAAAACTTATCTTCCATGATTGGCTTGGATTTGGAATTTGACCAATTTCAAAACCTCATTACCGGAGATCCCTTGGTTTATCCCGATGAAAAAAATTGGAACATTACGGATGTGAATGAAAACAAAATCACCGTTGAACCGGTCAGAAAGCATCATATCGCCAAAATGATATTATTGCCCTCACTAAAAACCCTTGAAACCCGGATGGAGTATGAGGGAGAAAAAGCCCTGTTGAAATATCCCGAATACCTGCAGGAAAACAACAAATGGTTCCCTAAAAAAATAGAAATTAAAAATCCGGCACATCAAATTGAAATCCGTTTCAATAAACTTCAAACCAAAGAAAAACCCGTCATCAAGTTTCATATTCCGAAAAGTTATACCAAAATGGAAGTTGGTAAATGAAAATTATTCGTAATAAATTTGTAATATTGTGTGCAAGAAAGTTTTTGGCTAATTTTTAATTGATAAATCAAACATAATATGGATACAAAAAAATCACCTCGGGCTAATTTAAACAAGTATAGTTCACTTTTTATGTGGTTGGGACTGGTTTTTGTTTTATTTGTAACCTGGAGGGTTATTGAATATAAAAAATACGAAAAAGACAATTTCCAAGATGAAAAATGGAATGTAAATGCCGAGGATTTGGAAGAAACTTATGAAGTAGAAAAAATTCAACCCGAACAACAACAGCCCAAGCAAAAAGTGGAGGTTCCGGAAGTCATTGAAAAAGTGGAAGACGAAGAGGATATTGAAGAGCCTACTTTTGAAGACACCGAGACTGATGAAGAAGAAGTGATTGAAGAAGAAGAAATTGAAACCGTTGAACCGGAAGAAGATGTTCAAGTAGCATTCCAATTTGTGGAATCCCCGCCTGTATATCCGGGTTGCGAAAAATATGTTAATAACAAAAAGAAACTGAAAGAGTGTATCAGTAAAAAAATCGACCGGTTTATCAGTCGTAAATTCAACCGTGAAATAGCCGAAGAATTGGGATTAACAGGAAGGATAAGAATCAATGTTGTATTTGTGGTGGACAAAGACGGCAGGGTGACCAATGTTAGAGCCAGAAGTACCAAAAGTAAACTTCTTGAAAAAGAAGCCATCCGTGTAGTCAAGCAAATGCCTAAATGGAAACCGGGAGAACAACGTGGAAAGAAAGTGAAGGTGATTTATAATTTACCTATCATATTCCAAGTTGAATAATACCCCGAAATTATTCTTATGAAAAAAAACCGGTTCAACAACCGGTTTTTTTATTTGATATTGCAAGTATTTGTATATTTGCATGCTACCATGCGGGTGTGGCGGAATTGGTAGACGCGCTAGACTTAGGATCTAGTGCCGCAAGGCGTGGGGGTTCGAGTCCCTTCACCCGCACTGCTTCCGCGAAAACGCTAAATGCTTAGCGTTTTCTTTTTTGAATAATATAAGCAATGAGTTTTTGGCCCAAAATAGCCGGTATTATTTTAAGAAATAAATATTTGTTTTTGTTTCTTTTGATCATCTTCACCGGTTTTCAAGCTTTTCAAATCCCCAAGCTGAAAATGTCCTATCAACGGCAGGCCATTCTCCCACCCGATCACCCCTTGATCATTGATTATAAAAAATTCACTTCTGTTTTCCCTGTTTCCGACAATGTGATTTTAGTAGGTCTAAAAGACTCTTTGATTTTCAAAGCCAAAAATTTAAATGCATGGATTGAGCTTCATAAAAAACTACAGCAGGCGGATGAAATCAAACAAGTTATTTCCATAGGAAATCCTCCGCGCCTTATTGCTGATAAGAAAGAAAAAGAATTCAAAATCGTTTCGGGATTTCCTGCTCCTTTTCAATCGGATGAGCAAGCAGAAAAATATATCCACGGCGTTTTTGACTCTTTACCTTTTTATGAGGGTATTTTGTTCAATAAAAAATCCGGCGCCATTTCTTCCATAATATATATCAAAGATAGTATTGTCAACACCAAACACCGGGCTCAATTTATTTTAAAAAAAGTTACTCCTCTTCTTCAGAATTTTGAAAAAGAAACGGGGATTAATTTACATCCGTCGGGACTGTTGTATATTCGCACCCTTAATGCTCAAAATCTAAAAGGAGAAATTCCTGTTTTTATTATCATCACCTTGCTTGTAACCAGTTTTATTCTGTGGTTTTTCTTTCGTTCATTTCCTCCGGTTCTCATCAGTTTGTTGATTGTTATTATGGCCGCCATCTGGTCTTTGGGTTTCATGGGACTTTTCGGTTTCAAAATCACCATTCTCACAGCCATCATTCCCGCGCTTATTATTGTTATTGGTGTTCCCAATACCATCTTTCTTATTAATAAATACCAGCAGGAAATCATCAGTCACGGAAATCAAGCTCGGTCCCTTCAGCGTGTTATCTATAAAACCGGGAATGC
>JALVDN010000101.1 GCA_027008965.1 Flavobacteriales bacterium
ACGCGAAAGATTGCAAAAAGCCATCCGGCAAAAACTCAACCCGCTTTTCAAAATTCATCGCATTGTAAAAACAGATAAACTTCCCCGCACCGCCTCCGGAAAAATTATGCGACGCATCTTGCGAAAACAATACGCCGAGAATTTTCAAGACTAAAAATTTTCTCCATGAAAAAACAACTCAAACACGTTGAAACCTTTCATAAAGCTTTCGGACTACCGGTCAGGGAAAAACCCGTAGCCTTCACCTCCGAAGACGAGATTCGCCTGCGCCACCGCCTGATGGAAGAAGAAAACAACGAATACCTTCAAGCCGCGCTCAATAACAATTTGGTCGAAACCGCCGACGCTCTCGGCGACATGCTCTACATCCTCCTGGGCACCATGCTCACCCATGGCATGCAACACAAAATCGAAGAAATTTTCGACGAAATCCAACGCTCCAACATGAGCAAACTCGGTCCCGACGGCAAACCCATTCACCGCAAAGATGGTAAAGTCCTCAAAGGTCCCGGCTTTTTTCGTCCCGATCTGGCCAAAATTCTGAACAATAAATAATACTAGGGTGCCCCGCCGCACAAGTTCCTGCATCGCATCTTGCTTCGCCTTACGGCGTGCAAGATACGGCACGTCACTTGGCGCCGGCCGCGTGCTCGTCTCAAATCTTGCTCGGCTCATCCTGCGGATATAATATTGGCCTGCGGGGTCTCACCACCTCCGTGTTGAGCCTCCTCGGCCAAATATCCGCTCGGCTTCGCCTTCGCAAGGATTCCGCCTCGCCCGCTGGCACAAAGCAAGAAACTCCTGAAAATCAAATCCGGAGAAATGCTTAAATTTGTATGCTAAACACAGGAAATAATGAATCATAAATCTACCCTCAATAAAGAAATGACCTTTGAAGAATTCAAAAAAGAAGTGCTGGAAGATTACAAACTGGGTCATTTGAGCCGGCAGTTGAGTTTAACCGGACGTAAAGAAGTATTATCCGGCAGGGGAACATTCGGCATATTCGGTGGAGGAAAAGAACTTCCTCAACTGGCTTGGGCCAAAGTTTTCAAACCGGGTGATTTCCGTTCGGGCTACTACAGGGATCAAACCATTGCCCTTGCATTGGGTTGGACCGACCCGGAAGAATTTTTTGCCCAACTCTATGGCCATCCCGATATAGAATATGAATCCCATTCCGCCGGCCGAAACATGAACTGTCATTATGCCACACCTTATATAAATGATAAAGGAGAATGGCTGGATTTGACAAATCGTACAAACACAAGTGGTGATATAGCAACAACAGGTGGTCAAATGCCTCGTCTTGTAGGTTTGGCACAAGCATCCAAAGTATACAGAGAAAATCCCCAGTTAAAAGAATACGGAAAAAAATTCTCCGACAATGGAAATGAAATTGCTTGGGGAACCATTGGAAATGCCAGTACTTCCGAAGGCGTTTTTTGGGAAGCCCTCAATGCCGCCGGCGTAATGAAAATTCCCATGGTGATGAATATTTGGGATGATGAATACGGTATATCCGTACACGCCAAATATCAAACTACCAAACAAAACATTTCCGAAATTTTGAAAGGATTTCAACGGGATAAATCCGGGGATGGTTTGGAAATTCTCACCGTAAAAGGTTGGGATTATCCCGCATTGGTGGAAACCTATAGGAAAGCAGAAAAAATAGCCCGTGAGGAACATGTTCCCGTTGTAATTCACGTCACGGAGCTTGTTCAACCCCAAGGACACTCCACTTCCGGTTCCCACGAACGTTATAAAAGTGAAGAAAGACTTCAATGGGAACGTGAATATGACGGACTTAGAAAATTCCGCGAGTGGATTTTGGAAAATAACCTGGCCACTGAAGAAGAACTTGATGAAATTGAAGAATGGGCTAAAAAACGTGCTAAGCAAGCCGCTAAAACCGCATGGGAAAGATTTACCGCCCCCAAAAAAGAAGAGAAAAAAGAATTATTGCAAATTTTAGCGGAAATCATCAAAAGCACGAACAAGAAAAAGGAAGTTGAAGAGCTTGCTGTTCAATTAGCCAAAATCAAGGAACCCTATCGTAAAGACATTGGAAAAACTGCACGTAAAGTTTTATTACTCATTACAGATGAAGAACATGAAGCCAAGAAAAAATTACAAAACTGGCTGGACAATTGGCTCAAAAAATGGAATAAACGCTATGATGAGTATCTCTTTGATGAAAGAGGAAAATCCGCACGCGATATAAAACCCATACCCCCTGAATATGATAAGGATGCACCTATAGTGGACGGAAGAATCATTATACGTGACAATTTCAATAAACTCTTTGAAAAATACCCCGAATTAATGGCATTCGGTGAAGATGTTGGATTCATCGGGGATGTGAATCAAGGAATGGAAGGTCTTCAAAAAAAATATGGAGAAATTCGTGTTTCGGATACAGGTATCAGGGAAATCACCATTATCGGTCAAGGTATAGGTTTGGCTATGCGCGGACTTCGTCCCATTGCCGAAATACAATACTTGGACTATGTGCCGTTTGCACTGCAAGCATTGTCAGATGATCTGGCAACTGTTCATTGGCGTTCTTACGGAAGACAAATTGCCCCTTTAATTGTAAGAACCAGAGGACACAGATTGGAAGGTATCTTCCATGCAGGATCGCAAATGTCGGGTTATATGAATTTGATGCGGGGCGTAAACTTTTTGGTCCCTAGAAACTTTACCCAAGCCGCCGGTATGTACAACACCTTGATGGAGAGCAATGAGCCTGCATTTGTGGTAGAACCGCTTAATGCTTACCGGTTAAAAGAAAAAATGCCCAAAAACCTGGGCGAATATAAAATTCCCATCGGAAAAGTGGAAGTTTTGAAAGAAGGTACGGATATCACTTTGGTTTCCTACGGTTCCACCTTGCGCTTGGTGATGCAAGCCGCAGATGAATTGGAAAAATTGGGAATTAGTGCTGAAGTTATTGATGTGCAATCGCTTTGGCCTTTTGATTTGGATCATGATATTGCCAAGAGTTTGAAAAAAACCAACCGTTTGTTGGTTGTTGACGAAGATGTTCCCGGAGGCGCTTCGGCCTACATTTTAGATAAAGTTTTGAATGAACAAGGAGGATACTTTTATTTGGATAGTCAACCGCAAACTTTGGCCGCCAAAGAACACCGTCCGGCCTATTCGGTGGATGGTGATTATTTCTCCAAACCCCAAGTGGAAGATGTGATGGAAAAAGTTTATGATATCATGTCTGAAGCCAATCCTTCAAAATTTCCGCCGGTGAAATAATTTTAAGTTTCAATAGAGAACTTATCCCAATCTTTATAAAAAGGAAATTGAGTCCGGAAATCGTCCAAGTATGATTTCCGGATTTCTATGTGTGAAACATGTTCTTCATTTTCAGGAGCTTTATCAACAAAAGAACCATCCGGTCCGATAAGGCAAGAATCTCCTGTATAATTATTTCCATAACCGTCTTCTCCAACGCGGTTTACCCAAATGACATAGCTTTGGTTTTCAATTGCCCGGGCTTGTAATAATTTCAAGTAAGCAGTTCTTCTTTTTTCGGGCCAATTGGCCACAAATAATAATACATCATACTCGGGTTTACCTTCCGTAAGCCTATTGGCGTTCCACACAGGAAAACGTAAATCATAGCAAACGTTTAAACGAAAAATAAACTCATCGAATTTTACATTGATTTGTTTTTCTCCCGGACTAAAAATCTTGTTTTCTCCCGCATAAGAAAAAAGGTGCCGTTTATCATATTGATAGGTTTTTCCGTTTGGTTCCACCCAAAACATACGATTAAAAAATTTTCCTTGGTCATTAACAAAAGCACTTCCAACAAATATTTTCCCATATCTCTTTGTCCATTTTATCATCGTTTCTTTCACAGGAAACGTGCTGATTTCTTCAATCATATCTTTGTCCATCACAAAACCGGAGCTA
>JALVDN010000102.1 GCA_027008965.1 Flavobacteriales bacterium
AGAACAAAACTTGGTGTGATAATTTATGCTTGAAGCGATGCCTACCCTTCGCCGCATAACCGCTCCCATCCCTGGCGCGTTTGGCGCGCGATAAATCGCGCTTGAATATCGAACACCGGACAATCGAACGGTGATTTGTGATTTATTTTCCGCTACTGTATTTATTGTATCCGTTTGGCAGTAAACAAAGCACTCAAAAACGCCTCCTATCTAAACATCAGGAATGTAGCGACTTATTGCAGAAATGAAAGGACAGCAGGAAAATATCTCTTTTCATCTGGAATAATAGCTATGCGAACGGGAACCGTTAGCTATGAAACCAAAGCGCAAGAATAGGAGTCGCACTAAATTTCTTTTTTCATTAATATCGAATCCCCTTTATCCTTCAATGCCCTATAACCTAATTTTTGATATAGTTTTTTGGCAGGATTATCTTTAAAAACAGTCAATTGAATAGTATTTTTGTTTGTTTCGGACACCTGTTTTTCTATCAAAAATAAAACATAAGTTCCTATCCCTTTTCCTGTCATTGTAGGAGATATTTGAATATTACTTATATAAAAGCAATTATTTCTCTCTTGAAGTACATAAAACCCAATCCTTCTATTATTTTTTAGAATGATTTTTGTTTCTAATGGATTAAAATCTTTACGAAAAGCTTTTGGATTCCAACCACCCCAATATTTCTTAAAATAAGGAAACATATTTTTTTTGGTTAAACGATAGCAGTATTGATAGTCCTTCCACGTTGCTTTTTTAATTATTATAGATTTGAAGTTCATAATATTTAAAGACCTTCGATTATTAATAAACTTGTAAGTTCCAAGTAAGCTAACGGGTATGTGTATGAGTAGTGGCGGGGTTTTTTGCACGTTCGTTCATTATTGCACATTGTTGATTTTTCAGTATATTGTTCATTTTTAGCACTTTGCCTACTATTACTTATATACAATGTTCTGTGCAGTATTTTTCTATTTCATTTATTCTTTTAAATATCATTTTTTTTACATCATATATACAACTAATATCCAATGGAATACCCATTAAAGTGATATTTGTACTAGATTGATTAATTGGATTATAGAATTTTATTGTTTTAGTTTCGTTAACTATTGTCGGATAACAAAGAAATCCATATTTGCTATTATTTGATGAAAAAGAAGTATAAGCCATAATTTGATGTAAATCATTGCGGAAAACATTTTTAAGTTCTTCTACTTGCGAATGTTTATTTAATAAATGGGATTTGTATTTAGCATCCATATATATCGTTATCATATTACCTTTTCGAAATATTCCGTCAGGTTCCAGATATTTTAGTTCCCATTCATATTTATGGTTTGAAAAGGATTTTATTTTATAATTTGGATAAAATTCTCCGCCTGCTTCTTTTGAAATTTGATTAAACAAATATTGGACATATTTTTCAAATACGTCATTAAAATCAACCCGCCAAGCTATACTTTTGGAAAAATTATTTGTTAATATTTTATTAGCTTGTATTTTTAGTTTTTTTATTAAAATAGGGTCAGATTGTTTTATCTGTATTTTTTGTGTGTAAATGCTTTGGTGGAACCTCAGTTTTTCTTCCAAAAATAAAATTAGTGGTTTTATAGAGAGTTTAATCTCAGCCGGTGTCGTCGTGCCTAAAATTTCATTTTTACATAAATCAAAAACATATTTTATATGACTATATTCTTTGTGATATTCTGTTAATATATTTTTATTTACAGGATAATTCAAACGATTTTCAACTTTATATTCATTTTGAATGTATTTATGCCAATTCACTTGTCCAATGGGAATATTATTCATCAACTCTTTATTTGAAAACTTAACCCATTTTGCTTGAACCAATTTAAAAAGTTCTTTAATAAAAAGAACAGCTTCATAATATAAAGGTGGTTGGAAATTCCGGCCCGATATAAGAGGAATTGAATTTTTATATTCCGCATTGACAGAATTATCAATTAAATTTAAAATTTTGATATAATCAAGAAGTTTATCTTTGGAAGAATATCTAGGTGATACAATAAAGTCTCCAATTTGCTTGCCCGTGTCTGGGCTACGTAGCGGGATAGCACCAATAAATTCAGAAGATTTAAATCTTAAAGCTACTTTTGGATCTGTTCCTTCAATTAACGGTGTTACGCCTAAAAAATCGAAATATTCACGATTATATTCGATGAATTTTTGCAGATATTGCGACATATATCGTTTATCTGCTTTTTTAAACCAATTTTTTCGTAGATATTCACCACTAAGAGGTTTTGAATATTCTGTTAGACACTCTATTTCTAAGAAAATTTTATTCATTATTCAAATAGAGATTTCTGTATTCTTGATTGAAAATACGTATTAAATTCTTCTTTTGCCGATAGTAGCATACCTTCTTGAAGATACTCCTTAATTAACGGAAATAATTCATATTCAATCCGGTTTAGCATTTCTTCTTCGTCTTTGGCAATAAAATAAGCTTGTCCGGGTTGAAGATTTAGCTCATTTGATGAAGCGTACCATTGGAATATCTCATCAAATTTTTCAAAATCATCTTTAAAGAATTTAAGCCCACTGCTTGGATCTAATTTGTCAATTTTTTGAGGTTTCAAAGTTATCCACGCAAATCTTCGACGCAAAGCAAAGTCAACAACAGCTAAACTGCGGTCAGCCGTGTTCATTGTGGCTATAACATAAAAATTCTCAGGTAAATTTCGAATTTTTAAATTTGGTGTTATCTCTATTTCAACGTCAGAGGATGTTCGTTGGTATTCAAAAAGATAAAAAATAGGTCCTAAAATATTTGACAAATTGGCTCTATTTATTTCATCTATTATGAGGATAGTTTTTGTATCTTCATTTTTGATAGCAAATTCTAATGCTTCTACAAATTTACCTTTGGTTTCCTCATAAGCAATAGTTTGAGAGTTTAATTTTGGTCTTAACCCCCAAATAAAATCTGAATATGATGTTTCAGCGTGGAACTGTGTAAAAAATATCTCTGCATTGAGGTTGTTTGCAATAATATGGGCCATTCTTGTTTTTCCAGTTCCTGGGGCACCTTCTAAAACAATGTATTTCCTTTGTAATAGAATTTTTTCAATATCATTCTCAGAGATTATTGAATGTTCTTTTTTTATTTTTGAAATACTTTTGGTAATCGCTTTTCTATGATTATTATTTGTTGCCCAATTTCTCAGTTTGGCATAAGCCGCAAGAAAGCCTTCTAAATATTCGAGTGAGTTGTTTTTAACAATGTCACCATTCTCATCTATTTCTGGTGCTTCAATAATTTGACAAACAGGTAAAACTTTTTTATAGGTCTCTAATGTTTTTCTAATGCTTATAATTTTTTCGTTATTCAAAAATTCTTTTGGTAATGATGTTTCAATATCAGAAAAATCAGTTTTGCAAAAACTATCGTTATTGTCTATTATAGAGTTAAATAGCCTTCTTACACCAGGGAAAGTCGCAAGTTCATAATCATTTTTAAATCCAAGAGAACCTATTCCAAGGCAAACTACCCAATGATTTTTACTGTCATTTAACTCCGGATTGCTTGGAAAAACAACAAAAGAAAAATCGTGATACGGGCCGGAAGTTTCTTCTTCTGGATGAATAAAACCGAAATAGGCACCATTATTTTTAAAAGCTTCTGACTTTATATTTTTTCTAAGAATATAATCATTAGAAAATTCTTCATCATTTTTAGCACCAAATTCTTTGGCTTTATTTTCTAAATGTTCTATAATTTTTTCTATCATATTTTATTTTATATTTTTGCACAGAACGACCCGCTAAACGCAGTTCCGCACTGAGGGCGGTTCTGTGAGCGCTTGCGCTCAACAGAAGTAAAGCCCGCAAGGGCGGGACCAAATTGCTTTTAGCATATGT